>JACQRG010000006.1 GCA_016206565.1 Candidatus Omnitrophota bacterium
CAGGGGGGCTAGTGCGAGGCGCAGCGTCTGGGCACTGGGGCCGGCCGCCTCAAGCGGATAGGCGGCCAGCGCGCGCAGGCGCAGCGCGCGCCCCTTGCCCTCGGCCAGGGCCAGGCGCAGCGTCTTGCGTGTCCACTCCACCACAAGTTTGGTCAGCGCTCCCTCCAGGAGAGGATCTGGATGGCGGCCGGCGGGCCGCTGCCGCGCTGGATGACCGCCTCGATCTCATGCCGGGCCGCCGAGGGCTGGGTCACGCGCGCCTGCACCGAGACGCGGAACACCGAGGAGGCCACCGCGAAGGTGGCGGTCGGCAGCGAGAGCAGCTGCGCGACCGGCGTGGGATCGCCGGCCAGCGCGCAGGCGGAGAGGTCGGCGGCGGCCTGCGCGAACGCGACCGCCTTGCAATCATCGTCCGTGCCCAAGATGCCGTCGCCGCCGGCGCGCCGGCCCACCAGCGCGTCCACCACGGCGGGATCCCCGCCTAAGGCCAGCAGCACGTCCCGCTCGGCGGTGTTGATGTTGACGCGCGGCACGGCCCCGCTCTCCGGCACCGCGGCCGCCAGCGGCCGCAGCGCCTCGAACAGCGCCGCGCTCATGCCCGGCACGTCCCGCAGCTCCTCAAGTGCCACCAGCGGCGCGTTCTTCGGATAGGACGGCGGCTCCCCGGTGACCGGCTCCGCGTCAGGATCACGGTAATCAAGGATCGCCTGGCTCAATTCTTGCGTCCCGCCGTGCGGCAGCAGCAAGGCGGTGAGCGCCGGCTCGGTCGCCGCGTTGAGATTGAGCCGCCGCTCTTCATCGGTGATGGCGATTTGCGCCTCGGCGCCGGCCGCAGGATCCGCGATGGGTGCTCCCAGCGCCACCGTCCAGGTGGCGGGGTCCGCCGCCGGGTCCGCCTGCGCAAACGCGGCCCAGTCGTCGCCGAGCCAATCGAAGGCCTCGCCGGCCGGGGGGCTGTCCTGGTTGAGGCGCTGCATCGCCAGGTACACGCCGCTGCGGGCCAGTGCGACCGCCTGCTCGTGCGCGAGCCGGTACTTGGTCAGCCGCACCTCGACCGAGAGCGCGCGGGCGAGCGCGACCGCCACGACGCTCAGGATCGTGATGATCCACAGCGTGATGATCAGCAGCGAGCCGCGGCGGCGAAGTTCAGCCATCGCCCAGCACCCCGCGCGGGATGGCCATCGTGCGCTGCACCTGCTCTCCCGAGGCCAAGAGCAGCGACACGCGCACCAGCTGCGGCAGCTGCAAGGGCTCCAGCCACTGGGATCGCCATGCCAGCGGCTGCGACGCGTCCTGCGGACGAAACGCGTACTCCACCGACAAGACCTCGCACTCCGGCAGGACCAGCTCGGCCGCAGGCTGGACCTGCTTGGCCCGCGCCGCCGCCGCGCCCAGGCTGGTGCGCCACAGCCCTGCCGTTGCGCCCACGTCGCCGCAGCCGTAGGTCACGTACTGCACGGCAGGCGCCTCGCCGGGGCCGGGGGCCGCCAGCGTGAACCACGCTAGGCCGCCCGCCTCGAAGAGCGGCAGGGGCAGCGCACCCTCCTGCGGGCCGTAGGCGTCCGGACGCTCGTCATAGCGCAGGGCGTTGCGCAGATCCCGCTCGAGCCGCTCCCAGGCCACGCGGCGGCGCTGCGCGGTGTCCATCTGGGCGGAGGCGCGCTGCCACACGGCCAGGCCGCCGCGCAGGTGGCCGGCGAGGCCGCCGATGAGCACCGCAAGCATCGTCGCGGCGACGAGCAGTTCGACAAACGTCAACCCGCGGCGGTTCATGGCGTGACCCATTGCGAGGGCCAGAGCGTTTTCACGCGCAGCCCCCTGCCGGGCGCGCCCTCCTGCGCGATGGTCAGGATGACCTGGTGCATCAGCGCAGCGCCCGCGGCGTCCACCCAGTCCTCCCGCGGTGCAACCTCCAGGCTCCACCGGTACGCCGCGTACGGCGCCTCGAACGCGCCGTCGAGCTGAAGGAGGTTGCCGGCTCCGGTCAGGCGCTCGCCCTCCAGCTCATTGAGCTTGCTGCGGGCCAGCGCCATCAGGGTGTCCTGCCGGCGGGTGGCGTCCAGCGCGCGCAGCTGTCCGGAGAAGCTGCGGCTGATAAACACCAGCCCCACCGCGATGACGACGGCGGAGAGGACCGCTTCAACCAGCAGCAGGCCCGCGCGCGAGCCGGGCAGCGCCTGTCGCCGCATCAATGGTCACGGTATAGAGGAGGCCGCGATAATCCAATTGCACCTGGGCCGGCTCGCCGGTGCCGTCGGAGAAGAACCGCACGCAGTCGCAGTCCACGGGCTCGCCGTCGCGCGTCACCGTAACGAGGACCGGCCCGGTTGGCGCGTAGCTGCCGGCCCGCCCGGTCAGGGGTGCTACGCTGCCGGTGCCGTCGGCGGCGGCGACCACGGCGTAGAGCTGCGCTCGGCGCGCCGAGGGCTCCCAGGCCCACGCCACGGTGCGCCCCTGAAACACCGCCTGGTCGCGGGCGGCGCGCAGCAGCTGGGTGAAGCCGAAGGCGGACTCTTCGGCCTGCAGCCGCTGGAAGGCGCGCTGAAAACCCGGCGACGCGGCCACCAGGAGCAAGACAAGCACGGCGCTGACGAGCACGACTTCAAGGAGCGTGAACCCAGATCTTATTCCCAATTCACCACGTCGTCGTTGCCGGGTTGGCCGTCCGGCCCGAGCGAGGAAATATCGTAGTCCTGGTTGTGCTGCGACTGCTTATTATAGGTGTAGGGGCGCGCCCAGGGGTCCTGCGGCAGCCCCTTTTTCAGATAGGGGCCGTTCCACTGCCCGCCCTGCTCCAGCCCCTGCGGCGCGTCGCGCTGCACCAGCACGTCGAGGGTGTCGGGATAGCCGCCCATGTCGAGCTCGTAGAGGTCCAGCGCCAGGCCGATGGTGGCCAGGTCGGCCTTGGCGCGGTTGATCTTGGCCATTTCGGTGCGGCCGACGAGCCGCGGCACCACCATCGCGGCCAGCACCCCGATGATGATGACGACCAGCATGAGTTCCACTAGCGTAAATCCGTGTTGCTTGTCGCTTGTCGCTTGTCGCCGCATTATTGCGCCACCAGTCCGATCTGAAACACCGGCAGCAGCATCGCCAGCACGATGAACATCACCACAC
>JACQRG010000022.1 GCA_016206565.1 Candidatus Omnitrophota bacterium
CTGCCGTCGTCCTTGCTGGTGCGATCCTTGACCTCGATGGTGAAGGCCGTGGTCCCCCTGGCGAAGAACCCGATGCGGTCGTACATGCTCAAATCGGCTCCCTGGGACTGGTCGGCGCCCAGAAAGGTATACCATCCATTGAAGTGCGGCGCTGGGTCAATCGAGTACGTCAGGCGCAGCGCCCCGCCCCCGGCGCGCCCGAGGGCATCCTCGCGCAGCCGCTCGCTTTGGGGGCATTCGGCGCTGATGCACCACGCCTCGAATAACCCGCCCCGGGCGTTGCGATGCTGGGCGTACTGCAAGGCGTCGTCAAAGTCCGCGATGACCAGCGCCTGGGAGCCTCCCGCCGGCGTCGGATGCCCGCTGATCGCCAGGAACAGCGCAACTGCGGCGGGCCACAGCGTCCTACCACGCATCCGACTCAAACGCTCCCCGCACCAGGCCCACCTGGTGCGCCCCGTCCTCGCGCCAGTCCACCGCCACCACATCGAAGCGCACCTGCTGCGGCCAGGCGCGCAGCGACTGCAGGTACCACTGCGCAGCCCGGATGACGCGCCGGCGCTTCGCCGCCGTCACCGAGGCCAGCGCCCCGCCCCACTGCGTGGAGCTCCTGGAGCGCACCTCGATGAAGCACAGCGCCGGGCCCTCCCAGGCGATGACGTCGAGCTCCCCCACGGGATAGCGCACGTTGGTGCGCTCGATGACATACCCCTGCCGCTCCAAGTACCGGCAAGCCAGCGTTTCGGCGGCCTGGCCCTGCGCGCCGCTAGGCGAGAGCGCGCGCATCCGCTTCCTCCGCGACCGGCCTGAAGCTGAGCCGATGCAGCGGCGAGGGCCCCCACCGGCGCAGCTGCGCTAGATGCAGCGCGGTGCCGTATCCCTTATGCCGGGCAAACGCGTACTGCGGGTAGAGGGTGTGGTAGAAGACCATCAGCTCGTCGCGCACGACCTTGGCGATGATGGACGCGCACGCGATGGCATAGCTGCGCCGGTCTCCGGCGATGATGGCCCGGCAGGGCACCCCCAGCCGGGGCGCGATGGCGCCATCCACCAGGACGAGGTCCGGGGCGTTCGGCAGGGCCTCCACGGCGCGCCGCATGGCCAGCAGGCTGGCGCGCAGGATGTCGTGGCTGTCAATCTCGTCGGCGCTGAGGATGCCGACCCCCACCTCGGCGCGCGCCAGGATGATGCCGGCGGCGCGCTCGCGCTGGCCAGGGGTCAGCCGCTTGGAATCGTCAATGCGCACCGGCAAGGGCTCCGGGTTGACGAGCACGACGGCGCTGGCCACCACCGGGCCGGCCCAGGGGCCGCGCCCGGCCTCATCCACGCCGGCCAGGCGCCGGAACCCCTCGGCGCGCGCCGCGCGGTCAGGACTGCGCGGATCGTCCGCCGGCTGCGGCAGCCTGCGGGGGGATGGTTTCGGCGTGCTCAGGCCCACCAGATGAGGGTACGGTCACGGCGCTTTCCTGGGCGGTGGCCAGGCGCGTGCGTTTGACCACTCGCCGCAAGAAGTAGAGCCGGCTGCGCCGCGTGCTGCCGCGGCGCAGCACCTCGACCCGCTCGATGACCGGAGCATCCATGGGAAACACGCGCTCGACACCTTCCCCATGGGTCACCCGGCGCACCGTGAAGGTTTTTGACGATCCCCGCCCGGCGCAGCGAATCACCACGCCTTCAAACTGTCCGAGCCGCTCCTTGCCCTGCTCCAGAATCCTGAACCAGACCCGCACGTCGTCTCCCGGGCCGAACGCCGTCTTTGCGATCTGGCGGAGGGTGGGGTGAATGCGCTTGCGCCAATCCATCTTCGTCGCCCTCACTCGTAGGACGGCCGCCGCGTCCGCGCCTTGATCAGATCCGGCCGGAGGGCCATCGTTTTTGTCACGCCTTGCAGTTTCCGCCACCGCGCGATGCGGGCATGGTCGCCCGAACGCAAGACGTCCGGCACCGCCATGCCGCGGAATACCAGCGGCCGGGTATAATGCGGGTATTCCAACAAGCCGTCGGCGAATGATTCCTCGGTGACGGCGTCTTGATGGCCGATGACGCCTGGGATAAACCGCGCCAGCCCGTCCACGACGACCAGCGCCGGCAGCTCGCCGCCGGTCAGCACGTAGTCGCCGATGGACACCGAGCGATGCGCCAATCCCAGCCGGACCCGCTCGTCCACGCCCTCATAGTGGCCGCAGATGACGGTCAGGTGCCGCCGGGCGGCCAGCTCCTGGGCCAGGGCCGGCGAAAAGGGCTCGCCCTGGGGGCTCATGAGCAGCGTCTCGCAGGCGCCCGCATCGGCCCGATGCCCGGCGCAGGCGCGTCGGCGGATCGCCTCCACGCACTCGAAGATCGGCTCGGGCCGCATGACCATGCCCGGCCCGCCGCCGTACGGCCGGTCGTCCACCGTCCGGCGCTTGTCGTGGGTGTAGTCGCGCAGATTATGGACGCGGACCTGCAGCCGCCGGCTCTTCTGCGCGCGGCCCAGCAGCGACGCGCCCAGCACGGCGGACACCATGTCGGGAAAGATCGTCACGATGTCCACCCGCATGGATCATGCCTTGCGCGCGTACCGCTTGACGAGGTGGGCGACCGCGTCCGAAACCTGCGCCCCGGAGGACGTCCAGAACACCAGCCGCGGCTCGTTGAGCGAGAAGAGCGGCGGCTCCCGGGAGGGGTCGTAGTGCCCCAGGATCTCCAGGACGCGGCCGCGCTGGGCATGCCGGCGGTCCGCCACCACGATGCGGTGGTGCGGCGTCTTCTTCGTCCCGCGCCGCTGCAGCCGAATGACGACCATCTTCGCTTAGCTCCTTCCTGCTCGGACGCGGCGGATCCGCGCCCCCAAGCGCACGAGTTGCTCTTCCAAATTCTGGTAGCCGCGCTGCAGGTGCTCGATCCCCTGCAGCTCGGTCTGGTGCTCGGCCGCCAACCCCGCCAGCAGCAGTGCGGCCGCCGCGCGAAGGTCCGAGCCCACCACCGGGGCGCCCGAGAGCCGGCCGACCCCCTTGACGATGGCGGTCGCCCCTTGCCGCACGATCGAGGCGCCCATGCGGTTGAGCTCCGCCACGTGCATGAACCGGTCCGGGTAGACCTTCTCGGTCAGCACGCTGGTGCCGCGCGCGACGGCCAGCAGGGCCATCATGGGCGCCTGCAGGTCGGTCGGAAACCCCGGATACGGCAGCGTCGTCACGTCCACCGCCTGAATCGGCTCGCCCGCCTTGATGCGCAGCGCGCCGTTGAGCTTCTCGATCGAGACGTTCGCCTCGGCCAGCTTGTCAATCACGGCGCCGAGATGGTCGGCCCGCGCGCCCTCCACCATCACCTCCCCGCCCATCAGGGCGGCGGCGATCAGCAGCGTGCCGGCCTCGATGCGGTCCGGGATGATCCGGTATCGCGCGCCGCGCAGACCCCGCACCCCTTCGACGCGGACGACCGGGCTGCCGTGCCCCTCGATGCGCGCGCCCATCTGGATCAGGCAATGGGCCAGATCCACCACCTCGGGCTCGCACGCGGCTTGCTCGATGATGGTCACGCCGTCGGCCAGCGAGGCGGCCATCATGACGTTGCCGGTCGCCAGCACCGAGGAGCCGTGCGTGCCGCCGAGCGAAATCTTCGCCCCCTGCAGCCGCGGCGCGCTTGCAACGAGGTAGCCGTGCTCAATCGCGATCTTGGCCCCGAGCGCCTGGAGCCCCTTGACGTGCAAATCCACGGGCCGCGAGCCGATCACGCAGCCGCCGGGCATCGCCACTTGCGCTTTGCCCTGCCGGGCCAGCAGCGGCCCGAGCACGCAAATGGATGCGCGCATCCGGCTGACCAGCTCGTAGGAGGCGAGGGTTCCCGCGAACCGGCCCGGCTCGATGGTCAGCCGGTCCCCCACCAGCGTCGCTCCGACGCCCAGCCGCCGGAGGATCTCCAGCATCGTCAGGACGTCGGTCACGCGCGGGACCCGCTCGATGACTGACGGCTCCGGCGAGAGCAGGCACGCCGCCATGATCGGCAGGACGGCGTTCTTCGCGCCGTTGACCGTGCACGCACCCTGCACCGGGCCGCTGCGCTGCACCAGGAGCTTATCCATGCGTGATCAGCACGCCGCGCGGCCGCCCGGCCAGATCCTGAATGGTCTCAACCGCGCGGGCCCATGCGGTGCGCGCGGCGGCGCGCGCCAGCGGCTGCGCCTGCGCCTCGCCGCATTCCATCGCGAGCAGGCCGCCGCGCTCCAGCAAGGCCCCCGCCTGCGCGAGCACCTCCAGCGGCTCCCGCAAGCCATCCGGACCGCCATCGAGGCTCAACGGGGGCTCCTGCCGCACGTCCAACGGCAGCCGCCCAACCTCGGCGCTCGGCACGTAGGGAGGGTTCGACACGATGACGTCATACCGCCCTGCCAACGCCTCGGCCCATCGGCCCTGGACCAGCAGCACGCGGGAGGCCACCCCATGCTCCAGCGCGTTGCGCCGGGCGACGTGCAATGCCGTCCATGATAGCTCAACTCCGACGATGAGACAAGCCGGAAGACGCCTCGCTAGGGTAATCGCGATGCAGCCGCTGCCGGTGCCCAGATCCAATATCCGGATTCGCTCAGGGCTCTGGGATCGGGGCTGGGGGCAGCGTTTGAGCACGGCCTCGACGAGCGCCTCGGTTTCCGGACGGGGGATGAACACGCCGGGCTGCACCGCGAAGCGCGCGCCGAAAAACTCGGCCTCTCCCAGCAGGTACTGCAGCGGCGCTCCGGCCGCGCGCGCCTGCACCTGGGAGAAGAAGCGCTCCAGCACCTGTGCCGGCAGGACTCCTTCTTCTATATAGAGCTCCAGCGGCCGCACGCCCGCCAGCCGGCCCAGCAGCCACTCGGCTTCGCGCCGCGCATTGTCAAGCCCTCGCTCCTCAAGATATCGTACGCCCTCTCGTAGCACCTCACGCACAGAGGGCGCACCGTCTAGCGTGGAGCGTTTAGCGTGGAGCGTAGAGGGTGAGGCGTGTTGCCCCTCCACGCTATCCGCTATACGCTCTACGCTAGCCGTCATTCCTTTGTTCCGCTCAGTTGCTTTGAGCGCTCCTGCGCAAGCAGGGCCTGCGTGAACTCGGAAAACTCGCCGTCCATCACCGCGTCGAGCTGGTGCACGGTGACGCCGACGCGGTGGTCGGTCACGCGCCGGTCGGGAAAATTGTACGTGCGGACCTTCTCGCTGCGCTCGCCGCTGCCCACCTGCTGGCGGCGGGAGGACGCGATGGCCTGCCGCTTCGAATGCTGCAGCTGGTCCAGCAGGCGGGCGCGCAGCACGCGCATCGCCTTCTCCTTGTTGCGCAGCTGGCTGCGCTCGTCCTGGCAGGTCACGACTAGTCCGGTCGGGATATGGCGGATGCGCACGGCCGAATCCGTGGTGTTCACACCCTGCCCGCCGGGCCCTGAGGCGCGATAGACGTCAATCTGCAGGTCCTTTGCCGGAAGGGGCGGCAGCTCCACCTCTTCCGGCTCGGGCAGCACGGCCACGGTCACCGTTGAGGTGTGGATGCGCCCTTGCGCCTCGGTCGCCGGGACGCGCTGGACCCGGTGCACGCCGCTTTCGAACTTGAACCGCTCCCATGCGCCCCGCCCCTTGACCGCGAAGGCGATCTCCTTGAAGCCTCCGGCCTCGCTGGGCTGGCCTTCCATGAGCTCGGTCGTCAGCCCGCAGCGCGACGCATACTTGGCGTAGGCGCGGAACAGGTCCCCGGCGAAGAGGCTGGCCTCCAGCCCGCCGGTGCCGGCGCGGATTTCCACGATGAGCGGCCGCTCGGGGCTGCGGTGCTGCTCCAGCCAATACTGCTGCAGCTGCGCGAGCAGCTCGCCCTGCTGCAGCCGAAGTGCGACCGCCTCCTCCCTGGCTAGCTGGCGCATCTCCAGGTCGCCCTGGGCGTGGAGCAGCGCCTCGGCCTCAGCCGCCTCGCGGTCCATGCGCAGGTAGGTCCGGTAGCTCGTCACCACCTCGCGCAGGTCGGAGAGCTCCTTCGAGAGCTGCTGGTAGGCCTTGGGATCCGCCTGCCCCTGGCCGGCGGCCTGCGCGGCCTGGTGCTCCAGCTCGTCGTAGCGGCGCTCCAGGCGGGCCATGGCTTCCAGGAGCTGGTCTTGAGGAAGTCGCATCAGGAAAGTGCGGATTGCGGAGTTCGGAGTGTGGAGTGATGCTCGGTTCTTAATTCCGCATTCCGCACTCTACACTCCGCATTGTCATGACGTTTTGGTGGGAGTCTTACGGGTGTACTTGCGGCGGAACTTCTCGACGCGGCCGGCCGTATCCATCAGCTTCTGCTGGCCGGTGAAAAAGGGATGGCAGCTCGCGCAGATTTCCACATGGATGGCCTTGCGGGTCGAGCGGGTATGGTACACGGCTCCGCACGTACACGTAATGACACACTCCGTATACTCTGGATGAATTCCCTCTTTCATAGCAAAACCTTTCCTCCCGTTTACTGGTGTACTGGTGTACCGGTACACTTGTCCACCGGTTCACCGGTACACGGCTCTCAGGGTTTCTTCGCCATGGTCGCCAGGAAGTCCTGGTTCGACTTAGTCTTAGCCAGGCGGTCAATCAGCAGCTCCATCGCCTGGACCGGGTCCATCTCGTGCAATACTTTACGCAGGATCCAGATCTTCTGCAGCTCGTCATTGACGATGAGGAGCTCCTCGCGCCGGGTGTTGGAGCGGCGGATGTCAATCGCCGGGTAGACGCGCCGCTGGAACAGGTTGCGGTCCAGCGTCAGCTCCATGTTGCCGGTGCCCTTGAACTCCTCGAAGATGACCTCGTCCATCCGGGAGCCTGTGTCAATGAGGCAGGTGCCGATGATGGTCAGGCTGCCCCCCTCCTCCACGCCGCGCGCCGAGCCGAAGAAGCGCTTGGGCTTGTGCAGGGCGTTGGCGTCCAGACCGCCGGTCAAGACGCGGCCGCTGTGCGGCTCCACGGTGTTGTAGGCGCGCGCCAGCCGGGTGATGCTGTCGAGCAGGATCACCACGTCCCGCCTGTGCTCCACCTGCCGCTTGGCCTTCTCCAGCACGATCTCGGCGACCTGGATGTGCCGGTCCGCCGGCTCATCGAAGGTCGAAGAGATGACTTCGCCCTTGACCGAGCGCTGCATGTCGGTCACCTCTTCGGGCCGCTCGTCAATGAGCAGCACGATGAGCACCACGTCCGGGTAGTTGGTCGTGATCGCGTTGGCGATCTTCTGCAGCAACACGGTCTTGCCGCTGTAGGGCGGGGCCACGATGAGCCCGCGCTGGCCTTTGCCGATGGGCGTGAGCAGATCCATGATCCGCGTGGAGATTTCTTTGGGGTTCGTCTCCAGCGCAAAGCGCTCCTTGGGGTAGATCGGTGTTAAGTTGTCGAAGTTCGTCGTGACCTTCGACTCCTCCGGGTTTTCGCTGTTGACCGCCTCCACCTTCAGGAGGGCGAAATACCGCTCGCCTTCCTTCGGGGGCCGCACCTGGCCGTTGACCACGTCGCCGGTGCGCAGGTCGAACTTGCGGATCTGCGACGGCGAGACATAGATGTCGTCCGGGCACGGCAGGTAGTTGTAGTTCGGCGAGCGCAGGAACCCGAACCCGTCCGGCAGGATCTCCAGCACCCCGGAGGAGAAGATGAGCCCGTCCCGCTCCGCCTGGGCGGAGAGGATCTTGAAGATCAGGTCCTGCTTCTTGGCCCCGGAGAGGCCGTTGACATTGAGCTCCTTGGCGACCTTCGTGAGC
This sequence comes from Candidatus Omnitrophota bacterium, assembly GCA_016206565.1. Classification (GTDB taxonomy): domain Bacteria; phylum Omnitrophota; class Gorgyraeia; order Aquiviventales; family Aquiviventaceae; genus JACQRG01. Next base: position 7,700 of record JACQRG010000022.1, read on the forward strand.
TCCGGCATCCGGAGCTCCTTCAGCGCCGCGATATCGAGCTTTTGCTGCTGCGCCGCGCGCGGCGCGCTTTCAGTCTCCGCCATAGCTGCTTCACCTGTGTTCGGGTCGCCTCGACCCCGTCTCCATTATCGATCACGAAATCCGCGACGGCCACCTTGGCCGGCAGCGGCAGCTGTGCCGCGATCCGCCGCGACAGCTGGTCTTGCGTCCACCCGAACTTCTTGCGCAACCGCTCCCGCTGCGTTGCCTGCGGCGCCGTCACCACCACCACCGCGTCCGCCAGGCCCTGGGCGCCCGCCTCGACTAACAGCGGCACGTCCAGCACCACCGCGGGCACACCCCGCGAGCGCCGCAGGCGGGCGACCTGCCGCTTGAGCTCCCGCAGCACCTGCGGGTGGACGATGCCCTCCAGTTGCTTGCGCTTCTCCTCGTTGGCAAAGACCAGCAGGCCCAGCCGGCGCCGGTTGACCGTCTCGTCCTCGTTGAGGATCTCGCGGCCGAACCCCTCCACGATGCGCCGCCACGCCAGCCGCCTCGGCTCGATCACCTGATGGGCCATGGCGTCCGCGTCGAGCACGGTCGCCCCGAGCTCTTCGAACATCTTCGCGACCGTGGTCTTGCCCGTGCCCAGCCCTCCCGTGAGACCAATGACAACCATCCGTCAGCAACAAGCGACAAGCGACATGCAACACTTGCAGCGCAACATTGATCTGTTGCTTGTTGCTTGTCGCATGTCGCTAACGTGCCGCTTGTCGCTCCGTAGCATTATGGCACGGGGCTCAGCTCGAGCCAGTTTGGTCCTGCTTTCATCGTCACCACGAGGGGCACATCTAGCGCGAGCGCGCCCTCCATGATGCCCTTGGCCAGCGCGGCCAGCGCGGGCAGCTCCCGGCGGGGCGCTTCAAACACCAGCTCGTCGTGCACCTGGAGCACCATCCGGCTCTCAAGCCTCTGCTCGCGCAGGGCGGCGTCCACGCGGATCATGGCGCGCTTGATCAGGTCCGCCGCCGTGCCCTGGATGGGCGCGTTGATGGCGGCCCGCTCGCCGAACTGCCGGATGACCGGGTCAGGGCTGCTCAGCTCCGGCAGGTAGCGGCGCCGGCCCAGCAGCGTCTGCACGTAGCCGTCGCGCTTGGCCTGGGCGATCTGCTCGTCGAGGTAGGCGCGCACGCGCGCGTAGCGCTGGAAATACGCGTCAATGAAAGCCTGCGCCTCCTCGAAGCTCACGCCCAGCTCGCGCGAGAGCCCGCGCGCGCTCATGCCGTAGAGGATGCCGAAGTTGACCGCCTTCATGGCGTTGCGCTGCTCGGGCTGCACCTCGGCCTCGGGCAAGCCGTAGATCAGCGACGCGGTGAAGCGGTGGATATCCCGGCCCTGCCGGAAGGCGTCGAGCAGATGCGGATCGCCCGAGACGTGCGCGAGGATGCGCAGCTCGATCTGGGAATAATCGCCGGCCACGAGCAGTCCGTCCGGCAGGCCGGCCACGAACGCCTTGCGGATGGAGCGGCCCAGCTCGGTCTTGATGGGGATGTTCTGCAGGTTCGGCTCGCTCGAGGAGAGCCGCCCGGTCGCGGTCGCGGTCTGGTTGAACGTCGTGTGCAGCCGCCCGGTCGCCGGGTCCAGCAGCTTGGGCAGCGCCTCCACGTAGGTGGACACGAGCTTCGAGAGCTCCCGGTACTCGAGCAGCAGGCGCGGCAGCGGGTGCTGCTCGGCGAGCTGCCGCAGCACCTCGCTGTCGGTTGACGGGCCGGTCTTGGTGCGCTTCAGGACCGGCAGCTGCAGCCGCTCGAAGAGCACGCCGGCGAGCTGCTTCGGCGAGTTGAGATTGAATTCTCCGCCGGCCATCTGGTGCAGCTGTCCGCCCAATTGCTGCAGGCGGACGCCCATGGAACCCTGCAGGCGCTGCAGATGGGCGGTATCCAGGGCCACGCCGCGCGATTCCATCCGCGCCAGCACCTCGATGAGCGGCACCTCCAGCTCGCGGTACAGCGCCCCGGCCTGCCGGGAGTCCAGCTCGGCCAGCAGCCGCTCATGCAGCCGCGCCACGCAGCGCACCCAGCGGCCGAACGGCGCGAGGGCGTCCGTGGACGCCACGCAAGCCAGCGGCGGCGGCTGGGGACAACTCTCCTGCAGATACTCGTCCATCAGGTCGCCCAGCGTCTGGGTGCTGCGCACGGGATTGACCAGGTAGCCGGCCACCATCGTGTCGCCGACCACACCCCCCAGCAAGATGCCGGCTCGCCCCAGGAGCCGCGCGGCCGCCTTCGCGTTGTGGGCCAGCTTCGGCGCGCCCGGATCCTCAAGCCAAGACACCAGCGTCCGGCCGATCTCGCGCGCATCGCGACCGATGATCGTTGCCCAGGCGCGCTTCTCGGTGTCGAAAGCAACAAGAAGGATGCCCGGTTCGACATCAGCAAAGAGGCCGGACGCAGCTGAACCAATCTCCCAGCAGCCGATGGCGCAGGCTGCGGCGCGCGCGCCCTGAACCGCCTTGACAAACTCCTGAGATCCGACGATCCGAACAGCTTCCATCTGCTCCGGGGACTGGGCCGCCGGGTGCTCCTCCTGCACGGCCTGCAGGAGCCGCTTGAATTCCAGCTCCCGGAACAAGCTGCGCAGCGCGGGCCAATCCGGCTCCCGCAGCTGCAGCGCGTTCAGGTCGGTGTGAAGGGGTGCCTGCGCATTGATGCGGGCCAGCTCCCGCGAGAGCTCGGCCTGCGCCCGGCCCGCCTCCAAGCGCCTGCGCAGGGCGTCGCTGCCCACCTCGCCCAGGCGCTGATAGAGCGCGTCGAGGCTGCCGAACTGCTCCAGGAGCTTCCGGGCGGTCTTTTCGCCGATACCGGTCACGCCGGGAATGTTGTCCAC
>JACQRG010000023.1 GCA_016206565.1 Candidatus Omnitrophota bacterium
CCAGTTCGTCCGCGCCCGCGTCATTATACGCCTGGGCCGCTTCCACCGGGTCGCCGGCGTCGCGCAGCTGCACGAACTTCACGCCCTTGACGACCCGCCCCTTGTCCACGTCCAGGCATGGGATGATCCGCTTTGCTAGCATGCGGCGATGGCTTCCTTCAACTCGATCTTTCCCTCGTACAGGGCCTTGCCGACGATGCAGCCGGCCACACCGCGCGGCTCCAGCGCTTTCAGGCGTCGCAGGTCCTCGAGGGTGGCAATGCCGCCGGAGGCGATGAGCTGGCGCACGCCGACGTCGAGCACCTGTTGCAGCAGCTCCAGATTCGGCCCCTGCAGCATCCCGTCGCGGCTGACGTCCGTGCAGATGAGCGTTTCCACGCCGAGCATCATCACGCTGCGCGCCAGCGCCGCCGGGGTCAGCGCGGTCTGCGACACCCAGCCGCGCGAGACCACCTGCCCGGCCTTCGCGTCAATGGCGACCGCGATCTTCGGGCCGTACCGGTCCGCGGCCTCCTGCACGAACGCCGGGTCCTCGCACGCCTTGGTGCCGAGCACCACCCGCGACGCCCCGGCATCCAAGGCGCGCGCCAGCGTCTCCTTGGTGCGGATGCCGCCGGAGAGCTCCACCTTGGCACCGCACGAGGCGATGACCTGCTTGGCCAGCGGCAGGTTCGTGTACGCGCCGTCGAAGGCCCCGTTGAGGTCCACGACGTGCAGCCACGTGGCCCCGGCCTGCACCCAGCGCCTCGCCACGCCGACCGGATCCTTGGAATAGACCGTCACCTGGTCGCGCCTGCCTTGCGGCAGGCGGACCACCTGGCCGTCGAGCAGATCAATGGCCGGCAAGAGGATCATCGCCTAGAGCTCCACGAAGTTCTCCAGCAGCTTCAAGCCGACGGCTTGGCTCTTCTCCGGGTGGAACTGTGTCGCATAGAGGCGTTCCCGCCACACCATGGCGGCGAAGCGCCCGCCGTAGTCCGTTTCCAGCGCCACCAGCGACCGATCCGCCGGCTCGCCATAATAGGAGTGCACGAAGTAGAAGAAGCTGCCCTCCGGAACGCTCTTCAGCAAGGGGCACTCCCCCTGTCCCCTGTTTCCTGTCCGCTGTCTCCTGAGCACTTGATTCCACCCCATGTGCGGCACCTTCAAAGCCGGTGCGGAGAAACGCTTCACCGTGCCTGCGAGCACGCCAAGCCCACGCACACCCGGATCCTCCTCGCTCGTCTCAAAGAGCAGCTGCAGGCCCAGGCAGATGCCCAAATACGGCGCGCCCTTGGCGATGGCCGCGATGAGGGGCACGACCAGCCGCCGCGCCTGCAGCTCCCGCATCGCCGCCCCAAACGCCCCCACTCCCGGCAGGATGAGCTTCTGCGCCCGGACCACGTCCTGCGGGTCGCTGGAGACGCGCACCTCGGCCCCCAGCGCCTCCAGCGCTTTGGAGACGCTGCGCAGATTGCCCATGCCGTAATCCACGACGATGATCATGCGTGCCGGGGTTGTGGGGTGGCGGCGGGAATTACAAGCGGCCCTTTGAGGAGGGCACGCCCTTCACGCGCGGGTCCAGCCGGCTGGCTTCGCCAAGCGCTCGGCCCAGCGCCTTGAACACCGCCTCGCAGGTGTGGTGGAAGTCGCTGCCCGAGAGGATGTCCACGTGGATCGTCAGCCTGGCCCCCCGCGCCAGCGATTCCAGGAAGTGCTCCGCATCGCCCCACTGATAGGCGCCGTGCGAGGCCGGCGGCCGCTTGGCGACCGCGGCCGACCGGGCGTCCCGCACCACCAGACGGGGCCGCCCGGAAAAATCCAGCACCACCCGCGCCAGCGCCTCTTCCATGGGGACATAGGCGGCGCCGAAGCGCCGGATGCCCTTGCGCGAGCCCATCGCCTGGTCGAACGCCTGGCCCAGGGCCAAGCCGATGTCCTCGTTGGTGTGGTGCAGGTCCACGTCCAAATCCCCTTTGCAGCGCAGCGTCAGGTCGAAGACCCCGTGCGTGCCCAGCAGGGTGAGCATGTGGTCCAGGAAGGCCAGGCCGGTTTTGACGGAGGTCTTGCCCCGCCCTTCCAGTGCTAGCCGGACGGCGATATCGGTTTCCTTCGTCTTGCGCTGAACGGTCGCCCTACGCATATGTCATCTCTCACATCGCCATTACGTCAACCGTACTTTCACTGCGTCAAAGTGCCGCGGCAATCCCTCGATGGCGGTCAACCGCTCCACCGGCTCGCGCATGCGCTCCAAGGCGCGCTTCGAATACGTGATGAGGTGCGTGCGGCGGATGAAATCGTCAATCCCCAGCCCGGAAAACGCCCGAGCCGCCCCGCCGGTCGGCAGCACGTGGCTGGGCCCGGCCACGTAATCGCCGATCGTCACCGGCGAGTACGGGCCCAGGAAAATCGCGCCGGCCCGCGTGATGCGCTTGGCCAGCTTCTGGGGCGAGCGGACCATGATCTCCAGGTGCTCCGGGGCGAGCTGGTTCGCCACGTCCACCGCCTCGTCCAGGTTCTTGACCAGCACGCAATAGCCGCCGGGCACCTGCTTGCGCGCCAGGCGGGCGAGCGCCTTCGAGGTCGTGATCAAGAACCCGAGCCCGCCGGCATGCTCGGTCTCGCCCAGCAGGTCCGCCAGCACGTAGGCCGGATTCGAGTAGTGGTTGGCGATGACCGCGATCTCCGAGGGCCCGGCGATGGTGTCCACGTCCACAAACCCGAAGACCTGCCGCTTGGCCTCGGCGACGAAGGCGTTGCCCGGCCCGATCACCTTGTCCACCTTCGGGATGGTCTTCGTGCCGAACGCCAGGGCCGCGATGGCCTGCGCGCCGCCCATCTTGTACACCTCATCCACGTCAAGCAGGCTCGCCACCGCCAGGATGTGCGGATCCACGCTGCCGTCCTTGCGCGGCGGGGTGGCGAGGATGACGCGCGCAACCCCGGCCCGTTTGGCCGGGATCACGGTCATGTAGACCGTCGAGACCAGGCTCGCGGTGCCGCCCGGAATGTAGACGCCCACCCGCTCGATCGGGTCGAACTTCTCGGCCAGGACCACGCCGTCGCCGTCCATGATGCGCACGGGCTTCAGGCGCGGCCGGCTGTAGAAGAGCGACACGTTCTGGATCGCGCTCTTCAGGTGCAGCGCGAACTTCGGGTCCAGGTGCTGGAACGCCCCGGAAATCTCCGCCTCGGTCACCCGCAGCTGCTTGACGCTCAGGCGCGCCTGGTCGAAGCGGCGGGTATGCCGCAGCAGCGCCGCATCGCCGTTCTGGTGCACGTCGTCCACGATCTTGCGCACGGCCTCTTCCACCCGCCGCTTGCGCGCCAGCTGGCGGCTGCACAGCCGCTGCCACTCCTGCCCGGTCGTCGAAATCAACTTCATGGTTGCAACGCCTCTCGCACGAGTTCCTCGGCCCGTTTCAGCGCCTCGGGCAACCGCGACGGATCCTTGCCTGCGGCCTGCGCGAAGTCCGGCCGCCCGCCGCCGCTGCCCTGCGTGATGGCGGAGATGGCCTTGAGCATCTGGCCGGCGTGGACGCGCTTGGACACGCCGGCGGTCGTCGCCATCACCAGGGCGACGCTGCCATGGTTGGCGCAGGCCAGGACCACCACCGCATCGCGCGGCGGCGGCTGCGCGAAGGCCTGGCGCAGCGCATCCGCCACGGCGGCCAGGGCGTCTCGGTCCATATGCTGCAGCGTCGCCGCCACGTACGTGACGCCGTGGATCTGCTTGCCTTCCCCGACCAGGCGCCTGGCCTCCACGCGGGCTAAGTCGGCCTGCCGGGCCCGGCGCTCCTGCTCGGCCTGCGTGAGCTGCTCGAGCAGCTCCTCAAGGCCCTTGGCGATGTCATCCACGCCGCGGCCCAGTTTGCGCGCGACCTCTTGGAGAATCTGCCGCTCCTGCAGGTGCCGCTGCGAGGCGGCCTGGCCGACCAGCGCCTCCAGGCGGCGCGTGCCGGCCGCGATGGAGCTCTCGCTGACGATGGTGAAGGCGCCGAGCAAGCCGGTGTGCAGCAGGTGCGTGCCGCCGCACAGCTCCTTCGAATAATCGCCGATGGACACCACCCGCACGGTCTGGCCGTATTTCTCGCCGAACATCGCCAGCGCCCCGGCGCGCTTGGCCTCCTCCAGCTTCATCTTGTCGGTCTGCACCGCGTCCGCCAGCCGCACCCGGCTGTTGACCAGCGCCTCCACCTCGCGCAGCTGCTCATCGCGCAGCGCCGAGCGCGCGCAGACGTCAAACCGCAGCCGCTCGGCATCCACCAGCGAGCCGGCCTGCGCGGCTTCCGGGCCGAGCACCTTGCGCAGCGCCCAGTGCAGCAGGTGCGTGCCGGTATGGCTGCGGGCGATCTGCAACCGCCGCTGGGCGTCCACGAGCGCGCGCACCGGCTCCTGCACCTTCAGCGCTCCCTGCCGCACGGTCGCATGGTGGACCAGCACCTCGTCCACCCAGGCGGTCTTGCTCACCTCGGCAAGGCCGCGCAGCCCCTCGATGCGGCCGCTATCGCCCACCTGCCCCCCGGACTCGCCGTAGAAGGGCGAGCGGTCCAGCACGATGCCGACGGCCTGGCCCTCGCAGGCCGCGTCCACCCACTGATGCCCGTCCCAGAGGCCCTGGATCTTCGCCTCGCCCTGCAGCGTCTCGTAGCCGATGAACTGCGCGTCATGCGGCGGCAGGTCGCGCAGGGCCTCGCGCACCTTCATGGCGCTGCCGGCGAAGACTTCGCCCTTGAACTGGCTGCCCTCGCGGGAACGCTGCTGCTGCGCTTGCAGAGCCCGTTCAAATCCTTCTCGGTCTACGGTCAGGCCCCTCTCAGCGGCTGCATCAACGGTAATTTCCAGAGGCAATCCATGCGTATCATAGAGCCTAAACGCCTCCTCGCCTGGAACCGCGCGCTTCCGAGAAGCCTCGCAGGTGTTCAATACCTCCTGCAGCCGCTCGTTGCCGGCAGCCAGAGTCTGCGCAAACTGCTCCTGTTCGCGGCCGATGACGTCTTGAATGGCCGCGATGCGCTGATTGAGCTCAACCGCGTAGGGTGAGCCGCGCATGGCAACGAGCACGGCGTTGGCCACGGGCCACAGCCTCTCCTTTTCGCCTTCGTCATGGGGCCTCAGATCGAGGATCGTTGTCGCGAACCGGTAGCTTCGCCGAATCAGCATTCTCGCAACGTACCCTCTCGCCTCGTTCGAGGGCATGATCCCCTCAGCGATCAAAAACACGACCGCTCGCATATGGTCGGCAAGGGTCCGGACGGCGGCGTCCGGTGCCTGCTTGCGCTGCCGACTCTTGATCGCGTCAACAATCGCCTTGAACAGATCGGTGTCGTAGTCGGTATCAACCTTCTGGATCACGCGCGCGAGGCGCTCCAGGCCCATGCCGGTGTCAATGCTGGGCCGGGCCAGCGGTTTGAGGCTGCCGTCGGACTGCCGGTCGAACTGGGTGAAGACCAGGTTCCAGATCTCAACCGACGTCGGCCCCTCCACCGCGCCGTCGGCGTCGAAATAGATCTCCGAGCAGGGCCCGCACGGCCCGTTCGGGCCGTCTTTCGGCGCGTTGGCCGGCCAGAAGTTCTCGGCCTGGCCGAACCGGCGGATGCGCGCCTCAGGCACGCCGAGTTTGCGCCAGAGCTCGAACGCCTCCTCGTCCTTCTCGTAGATGCTCACCCAGAGCTTGTCCTTGGGCAGCGAGAGGCAGCGGTCCGCATGCCGGCTGCGCGTCCCGGCGTAGTCCGTGGTGCCGGTCAGGAACTCCCACGCCCAGCCGATCGCCTCCTGCTTGAAGTAATCGCCGAAGGAGAAGTTGCCCAGCATCTCAAAGAACGAGTGGTGCGACGCGCTCTTGCCGACGCGCTCCAGGTCGCCGGTGCGCAAACACTTCTGGCACGAGGCCGCGCGCCTCAGGTCGCTCTTCAGGGCCAGGAAGTACGGCTTGAACTGGTTCATCCCGGCCGAGGTGAACAGCACGGTCGGGTCGCCGCTGGGCACCAGGCCGTCGCTGGGGCAGCGCGTATGCCCCTGCGCCTCGAAAAACGACAAAAACTGCTCCCGCAGTTGATCGCTGCTACGCATCGGAATCGGTTGGCTCAAGGGAGGTCGCCAGGACCTGTTCGATCAGCTCGGCGTCGAAGCCGCGCGCTGCCAGCCGCCGAGCCAGCCGGCTGCGCCCGCCTCCCGCGTCGCCGCAGCCGGCGAGCGCTTGGCGGGCCCTGGCTTCATCGCTGCGGGAAAGCCCCAGGGCCTCATCCGCGCGCCGGATGGCCTCGGCACCCAGGCCCTTGGCCTGGAGTTTGGCCTGGATCGCGGTCCAGCCGTAGCCGGCCCGGGCCCACTGGTCCGCCCAGAGCCGCGCGCACGCCGCGTCATCCAGCCATCCGCGCCGCCGGCAGGACGCCACCACGCCGGCCGCGACCTTCGAGGCGATGCCGCGGCGCTGAAGATACGCGGTCAACTCCCGGGTCGAGCGCGCCCCCCGGCTTAAGAAGCGCCGTGCGAGGAGAGCCGCTCGCGGGTCACCCCCCGGCCTTGATGACGACATAGCCGCGGCCGGTCTTCACGAGCGCATCGCCCTTCACCTGCGTCGTCGCCCGCTGGTAGTCCGCGAGCGTCTCCACGGGCAGACGGATCAGGCCCGGCCCCCGCGAGCTGATTTCGGTAATCACATCCCCGGGCCGCAGGCCGGCCTGCTCGGCCGGAGAGCCGTCCTCCACCCCGACGACCAGCACGCCCTTGCCGCCGGCCGCCAGCTCCTGGCGCTGGGCCAGCTCCTCGGTCAGCGCCGCCACCTTCAAGCCCCGCCAGCCGGCGGCCGCGGTCTCGCCGGCCGCGATCTCGCCCTCAGCCGGACGCTTGCCGACCGTGACCTCGAGTGAGAGCGGTTTGCCCTCGCGCATCACGTCAAGGCGCACGCGCTCGCCGACCTGCATGACCCCGACCCGCTGCACCAGGTCGCCGGGCGTGCTGATGCGCTCGCCCTGAATCGCCGTGATGACATCGCCGGACTGCAGGCCGGCCTGCTGGGCCGGGCTGCCCGGCAGGATGTTCGAGACGACCGCGCCCTCGCTGCGCTCCAGCCCGAAGAAGCTGGCGTACTCTTCGGTCAGCGGCTGGATCTCCACCCCCATCCAGCCGTACACCACGTCCTGGCCGGAGACCAGCGCGCCCAGCGCATGCTTGGCCTTGTTGACCGGGATCGCAAACCCGATCCCGTCATAGCCGCCGCGCAACCCCGGCGAGCCGGTGATGATGGCCACGTTGATGCCGATCACCTCGCCCTGCAGGTTGAGCAGGGGCCCGCCGCTGTTGCCCGGGTTGATGGCCGCGTCCGTCTGGATCAGGCCGGTGTAGTCGCGCTCCCCGCGCCGGTCGCCCAACAGCGGCAGCTGCCGGTCCACGGCGCTGATGACCCCGACGGTCAGCGTCGGCTCGAAGCCGGTCTGGCGGCCGGTCAACCCGAACGGATTGCCCAGGGCGATCGCCCACTGGCCGGCCCGGACTGCACCGGAATCCGCCAGCTGCGCGGCCGGCAGCGGCTTCTTGGCGTCAATCTTGACGACGGCCAAGTCCGAGCGGCGATCCTTGCCCTTCACCTCGCCGACGTACTCCTTGCCGTTGGAGAGCGTCACGGTGATCTTGTCCGCGTCCGCAATCACGTGCTCGTTCGTCAGGACCAGCCCCTTCGGGTCAATGATCACGCCGGAGCCCAGGCCGAAGCGCCGCTGCTGGGTGCTGGGCGCCTCCCCCTCGAATTGCCGGAAGAACTCCTCCAGGAAGGGGTCCATCCCGGGGCCGTACAAGAAGGGCCGGCCGCGCATGAACTGCCGCACGCGCTCGACCTGCTCGGTGGAGATGCTCACCACCGAGGGGCCCACCCGCTCGGCGATGCGGATGAACGCCTCTTGAAGCGTGTCCGCCTCGCTCGGCCCGGCTGCCACCGCCATGGCCGCCCGCTCCCGGGAAGACTGGGCCGCCGGCGCCAGGCTGCCGGACCAGGAGAGGGTGCGGCTGCCAAGGATGCCCGCCAGCAGCACGCCCGCAATGATGGCCGTCGTCAGGATCCGTCGTGTCATCGTGTCATCCCTCGTGCGCCACGCTTTCCGCCGCCCGCTCCTTCGATTTCTCGCCGCGCCCGGCCGGCGGCTCAGCCGCCTTGCGGCGAATCTGCGTTTCCAAGTCCTTAAGCAGTTTCGGGTTCTCCTTCAGGAACAGCCGCGCGGCCTCCCGGCCCTGGCCCAGCTTGGTCTCGCCGGCCGCCAGCCAGCTGCCCTGCCGCTGGATGACGCCGAAGACCTCACCCTGGTCCAGGACGCCGGTGCCGCGCGAGATGCCCTCGTCGAAGAAGATGTCGAACTCCGCCTGGCGAAACGGGGGGGCCACCTTGTTCTTGACGACCTTGGCGCGCACCCGGTTGCCGATCGCCCGGTCGCCGACCTTGATGCTCTCGATGCGGCGCAGGTCAATGCGCACCGAGGAGTAGAACTTCAGGGCGCGCCCGCCCGGGGTGGTCTCCGGGCTGCCGAACATGACGCCGATCTTCTCCCGGAGCTGGTTGATGAAGATGATGCTCGTCTTGGACTTGGCCACCGCCGCCGTGAGCTTGCGAAGCGCTTGGCTCATCAGGCGCGCCTGCAGGCCGACGAACTGGTCGCCCATCTCGCCCTCGATCTCGGCGCGGGGCACCAGCGCCGCCACCGAGTCAATCACCACGACGTCCACGGCGTTGGAGCGCACGAGCGTCTCGGCGATCTCCAGGGCCTGCTCGCCGGTGTCCGGCTGCGAGACCAGCAAGTCGTCTAGGTTCACGCCGAGGGTCTTGGCGTACGTCGGGTCCAGCGCGTGCTCCGCGTCAATGAAGGCCGCGACCCCGCCCGCCCGCTGGGCCTCCACCAAAATGCTTAGGCTCAGCGTGGTTTTTCCGGAGGATTCCGGCCCGAAGATTTCCACGACCCGGCCCCGCGGCACCCCGCCGATGCCCAGTGCCACATCCAGCGCCAGCGACCCGGTGGGGATGGCGGGAATGTCGAACTTCGTCTCCTGCCCCAGCCGCATGATCGAGCCCTTGCCGAACTGCTTCTCGATCTGGCTCAAGGTCACGTCCAGCGCCTTCAACCGATCCGCCCGCTCCCGGTCCTTATCCTGCTGCGCCATCTCTGCCGGCTCCTTCTGCCCGCCCCGCGCGACCCGTGGGCGAACGTTCGCTCCTCTGTAAGACCTTCTATTATACGAGGCGCCCTCACGCCTTGTAAAGCGCACTTGGCCGCGGGCCACCCGGCTCGCTCAGATGCGGTTCCGGGCGCCCGGCGGCGGCGCACCGGCCGCGGCAACTCCTCGCGCCGAAGGGCGCTCGTCAGATAGCGCGGCCGTGCTCGCAGAGCCGTGCGCCGCCCCGGGCTAAACCGCATATTCGCTCGCCGTGGTGGCCCGCGGCCTCTACGCTTACGCTCTGACGTAGGGCGGGTGGTGCGGCCC
>JACQRG010000025.1 GCA_016206565.1 Candidatus Omnitrophota bacterium
ATTGATGGCTCCTCCCTGCGCCGCCGGCGACATCCTGATAGCGGGTGGCGGCAACTGCAAGACCAAGACATCGCGGCCCACGTACGACGCCGCCACCAACCAGTGGGGCTGGCAGATGGAATCGGTGAATGGCGGCTCTTGCTCGCCGGAGGTGACTTGTTGCAGGTGGCCTCAATGACACCACAGACGTTCATTCATCGCGTGCTGGTCCGCCGGCGCTGGCCCGTCGCCGTGGGGCTGATCGCGGCCCTCGGGATCGCGGCGGAGCGCGTGGCATGGAGCGAGGAGTTCACCATGACTATGCCCTACCCACCGCTCCGAAACGTCTACCGGTCCCTGCGGGTCGCGAACAACGCGTCGCTGGCCGTCAGTGGCGGCGGGGCGGCCATCGGGACTTCGCTGCTGGGCGGCGGCGCGCCTAGCAGCGTGTGGCTGCTGGCGGTCGCCGGGCCGGCGCAGGATCCGGCCGGTGTAGCCTGCCCGGCGGGCACGGAACATTTCGATGAGGACAGCTCCGGGGGCCTACCCGAGCCCGGGGAGTGCAAGCCGGCCGCCCTGATCGTGGCGATGTCCCCGGCCGGCTTTCTGCGGGTTGGAATCGGCACCACGAGCCCGCAAGCCCCGCTGCACATCGTCCAGCGCACCGCCGCCGGCCCGGCCGTCAAGATCGAGAACCAGCCCAACGACCCCGCGCCCTTCGTGATCCACGCCGACGGCAACATCTCAGTCGGCAAGCAGACATTCAGCCCTGCGATACCGCCGCCGAACGCCAACCCAGGCCTGCTCGACGTCAACGACGTGTGGGTCAGGGCGGCCGCCGGCAACGATGGAAGATGGGCGAGCGAACTCACCACTAGAGAACCCCAGTGCAGAGTAGTCGCGCCCGAGCCTGCTGATGACATCAAAATCAAGTGTAACGCTGGAGAATATGCCATAGGTGGAGCCTCCTGCGGTGGCGATCCCTTCGAAGAACATAGACCGCTCGGCTTGGGGAAGAAATGGGAAGTGGAATGCGCCGACGGTTCGCCCTCCGACGGTACGGGCGGTAACTGGAAGGTCCGCTGCTGCAAGTTCTGAGCCCTGGCAGACTGCTGAGAAACTCCAGATGACACCACAGAAACACAGAAGCCCACAGAGACACAGAGACGACACCATCGAGGAACCTCTGTGCTTCTGTGGAATTCTGTGGCCTCTGTGGTGTCAACCAAGCTTTTCCGCCACCTGCTAGAGCACGAAGGCCAAAGCCAGCGCCACCAGCATGACCCCGCCGCCGGTCCAGTAGGGCGTGCGGCCGAACGCCTCGCTCAGATACACCGCATCGTGGTTCAACAGCCACCCTCCCAGCACCGGCCCGGCGATCCGCGCCAGGCTGGCCGCCGACTGCATCAGCCCCAGCATCCGTCCCTGCGCTGACGCTTCCGCGCTCTTGGACGCCAGGCCGTTGAGTGTGGCCGCCACCAAGCCGTGGCCGACCGCGATGAGCGTGGTCGTTGCCAGCAACATCACCGGTGTCAGGCTCAGGGGCAGGGCGAAGAGGCTCACGGCCAGCAGGGCCGTGCCGGTGATGGCCAGCGCCCGCTCAGTCGTCAGCCTCAGGAGCGGGCCGAGCAGGACGCCCTGCACCACAGCACCGATGATCCCCAGGAAGGCGAAGATGTAGCCGTTGTGCGCCGCGTCGTAGCCGAAGCGCTGCTGCGTGAAGAGCGGGTAGGTGGCGGTCAGCAGCGAGAACGCCACGGTCGTGAAGAAGTACGTCGCGAAGATGAGCGAGAGGGCGCGCCCGTTCGCGCGGCTGAATAAATCCAGCGCCGACGCGCGCTCGCGCGCTTTCCCGCGCTGCTCGGCGGCGAGGCTCTCCGGCAAGAGGAAGTAGACGGCCGTGGCGTTGGCGGCCGCCAGCACCGCGGCGAACAGGAAGGGCGCGCCCAGCGACACGCGGCTGAGCACCCCGCCGATGGCCGGCCCGAAGATGAAGCCCAGCCCGAAGGCCGCGCCGATGAGCCCCATGCCGCGCGAGCGCTCCTCCGGCTTGGTCACATCGGCGATGTAGGCCTGCGCCGTGGAGATGTTGCCGCCGGTGATGCCGTCAATAACGCGCGCGATGAACAGCAGCTGGAGCGTGTGGGCCAGCCCCATCAGCAGGAAGCCCAGCGACGTGCCGAGGATGCTCAGCAGCAGGACCGGCCGGCGGCCCACCCGGTCGGAGAGCCGGCCCAGGAGGGGTGCGGCAAGGCACTGCATCGCGGAGTAGATGCCCAGCAGCAGCCCGATGACCAGCGGCGAGGCGCCGAAGCGCTGGGCGTAGAGCGGCAGCACCGGGATGACGATCCCGAAGCCGACCAGGTCAATGAAGACGGTGAGGAAGATAACCGCAAGTGGAGAGCGGCCGTTGCGCATGCGCACGCGTTACGCCGCCGGCGAGCCGCCGCCGGGCGCAGGCGGGGGCGGCGTCGCCGGCAGGCGACGGAAATCCTCGAGGGTCATCGGCTCGAATTTGCGCGGCGGCTCCCCGGCCTGGCGGATGCCCGGGTGCAGCAGCTCCCGGGTATCGAGCCACATGCCGTCGCGCGAGTACGCGGCGATGTCATGTCGCTGGGTGTCCATCCGGATGGCATCCTCCGGGCAGACCTCGACGCAATAGCCGCAGTAGACGCACTTGCCCAGGTCAAGGTCGAAGCTCTTGGGCACCTTCTCGACGTTCGGGTCCGGATGCTCGCCGGCCACGATGTAGATGCACCGCGCCGGGCAGACGGTTTCGCAGAGCATGCAGGCGACACAGCGCGGCGTGCCATCGTCCCGCCGCGTGAGCCGGTGGCGCGTGCGCAGCCGCTCGGCGGTGACGCGCTGCTGGTCTGGGTACTGGATCGTCACCGAGGCGGGCCTGTTCCGAAACAGCCCGATGCGGTGTGCCAAGTGCAGGAACAGGTTGCGCCAGAAGTGGACCGAGGTGATCCACAGCCCCTGCGCGATGGCCGGCAGGTAGATCCGCTCCCACCAGGTCAGCCGGCGGCGCTTGTGCGCATCGCGCAGCCGGTGCAAGAGTTGCTCGCCGAGAACACTCATCGGATGAGGACCAGCAGGACGCTCGTCACCGCGATGTTCGCGAGCGAGAGTGGAAAGAGAATCTTCCAGCCTAAGTGCATGAGCTGGTCATATCGGAAGCGCGGCAAGGTCCAGCGGATCGCCATGAAGAACCAGATGAAGGCCAGGACTTTCACGAGAAATGCGCTGACCCCCCACAGCACGTAGCCGGCGTGCGAGACCGGGATGGCCGCGCCCCAGGGAAAATGAAACCCGTCCGGCTTCAGGTACGGCACCTGCCAGCCGCCGAAGAACAGGGTGACGGTCAGCGCGGAGACCAGCACGACCTCCACGAAATCCGTCAGGAAGAACAGGCCGAACTTCATCCCGCTGTACTCGGTGAAATACCCGATGATCTCCGGCTCGCCCTCAGGCAGGTCAAAGGGTACCCGCTTGGTTTCGGCCAGCGCCGCCGTCATGAAAATGACGCAGGCCACCGGCTGCAGGAACACCCCCCAGCGCGGCAGCCAGCCGCCGAGCAGCTCGCCCTGGCGCTGCACGATGAGCCCTAAGTCCAGCGTCTGGTAGACCATGACCACACCCAGCAGCGACACGCCCAGCGCGATCTCGTAGGCGAGCATCTGGGAGGTGGCGCGCAAACCGCCGAGGGTGGCGAGGTTGTTGCCGGAGACCAGGCCGGCGAGGATGACGCCGTAGACGCCGATGGAGGCCAGCGCCAGCACGACCAGCAGCCCGGCGTTGACATCCATAACCTGCAGCGCCACCGTCCTTCCGGAGAGTTCAAGCGGCGGGCCGAACGGGATGGCCGCGAAGGCCAGCAGGGCGAAGAGCACCGCCAGCGCCGGGGCGAGCGTGTGCAGGAACCGATCCCCTTCCTTCGGAACGAAATCTTCCTTGGTCAGCAGCTTCACGACGTCGGCCAGCGCGTTGAGAATTCCCAGCGCGCCGAGCTTGCGCAGCACCCAGTTCAGCGGCCCGAGCCAGCGCCAGGTGAAATAGGCGCGGTTCGCGCCGATGCGGTCCTGCATCAACGCGCTCTGTTTGCGCTCAAGCCACGTCTGCAGCCCGGCCAGGTTCAGCACGATGAACAGCACCCCCCCGCCGATACCAAGCTTGATCAACAGGTCGGGCGTCATCCAGTGAGCATCGCTCCTTGCTCGCCAACCGCCGCATAGGTCAGGCCGCGGAATGAGGGCTCGGCCTTGGCCAGCTCCTCAAAAATCAACTGCGGATCTACCCAGGACAGACCCAACCTCAACTCGGAGGAGAGGTCCGAGAGGATCTGCCACTCTGGTTTGGCCTCGCCCCAGGGCGCAACCGCCTGGCGGATGCGCTGCACCCGGCCTTGGACATTCGTGAAGGTGCCGTCCTTCTCGGCGTACACGGCGCCGGGCAGCACCACGTGGGCCAGCTCGGCGGTCTTGTTGGCGTGCGGGCCGATGTAGGCCAGCAGCTCCAGCGCCTCGGCGGCCTGCCGCACCTTCGCCTCGCCGAAGAGCTCGACGAGGTCCTGCCCGAAGACGAGCAGCGCGCGCAGCTGCTTGCCGGCCGCGCCCTCCAGCAGCGCCAAAGCGCCCTCCGGAATCTTCAGCGCTTGGGCGCCACGGGCGTTCGGGGACTTGTCAGCCTGAATCAGCAGGTCATCGTGATCGCCACTCTTCGGCCGCTGGAACACGACGTTCGGCGCCTTCAGGGCCGCGCAGACGCGCTTGGCCGCGTAGAGCTCCTCGTTGGTAAGGTGGCTGGAGAGGATAACACCCAGCTGGGTGAGCCGGCCGGCCTGGCGCAGCGGCTCCAGCGCGCCGGCCAGGCGCCGGTATGCCTCCTCCCAGCGCCCTTGGCGCGCCGCGCCGCCGTCGCGCAGCAGCACATGGGCCAGGCGGTTCTCATCAATGGCATGATAGCCGTACCGGCCGGCGTCGCACATCCACCACTGGTTGACGTCCGGGTTATAGCGGGGTTTGAGGCGCATGACCCGCTCGCCGTTGGCGATGTGGGGGCGCCACTCGCGCTCGCGGTTATCGTGGATCTCGATGTTGCAGCCCCGGGAACAACCCGGGCACACCGAGTTGGTCGAGCGCAGGTACCAGACGCGGCACTTGAACCGGAAGTCGCGGTCGGTCAACGCGCCCACCGGGCAGATGTCCACGACGTTGCCGGAATATTTGTTGTCCAGCGTCTTGCCCGGGTGCACGCCGATCTCGGAGTGGTCGCCCCGGTTGAAGATGCCGAACTCTCCGGTCTTGGTGACCTCGTCGGTGAACCGCACGCAGCGCGAGCAAAGGATGCACCGCTCCGCATCCAGCATCACGGTCGGGCCGACCGGCACGGCCTTGGGCTTCTTGATCTTGGTTTCGTTGAAGCGCTGGTCGTAGAGGCCGTGCTGCATGTAGTAGTCCTGCAGCCAGCACTCCCCGGCCTGGTCGCACACCGGGCAGTCGAGCGGGTGGTTGATGAGCAGGAACTCCAGCACGTCCTGGCGGCCCTTGAGCGTGGTGTCGCTGGTCGTGTGGACCTTCATGCCCTCCGCCGCGCGGGTGTAGCAGGCGATCTGGAGCTTCGGTGAGCCCTCGATTTCGACCAGGCAGATGCGGCAGTTGCCGGCGATGGAGAGCCCCGGGTGGTAACAATAGAACGGCACCGGGCTGCCGGCCTTCTCGCAGGCCTGCAGCACGGTTGTCCCGTCAGGAACCGTCATCGTCTTTCCGTCAATCGTCAACGTGATCGGCTTTGCGTCTGGCATCAGACGCTGACCCCTGTCATCTGACTTCTGACCTCTGAACCAATATCGCACTTGCCCTCACGCACGTGATACTCGAACTCCTCGCGGAACTTCGTGATGTAGCTCTGCACCGGCCAGGCGGCCGCGTCCGCGAAGACGCAGATGGTCCGGCCTTCCATGTTGGTCGCGATGCCCAGCAGGCTGTCCAGATCCTGCGGCCGGCCCCGGCCCTGCATCATCCGGTCGATAATCTTGAAGATCCAGCCGGTGCCCTCGCGGCACGGGGAGCACTGCCCGCACGACTCGTGCGCGAAGAACTTGCAGGCGTACCAGAGGGCCCGCACCATGCAGGTCGTGTCGTCCATCACGATGACGCCGGCTGAGCCGGCCATCGTCTTGGCCGCCAAGAGCGAATCGAAGTCCATGTGCACGTCAATCTCATCCGCGCGAAGGATCTTCGCGGAAATCCCGCCGGGAATCACGGCCTTGAGCGTTCGGCCCTCCGGCACCCCGCCTGCGGCCTCAATGAGCTCGCGCAAGGTGACGCCCTGCGAGGCCTCATACAGGCCCGGCTTCTGGACATGGCCGCTGACGCTGAAGAGCCGCGTGCCGCCGCTCTTGCCATGGCCGAGCCGAGCGAACCAGTCCCCGCCCTTCTGGATGATGGTCGGCACGAACGCCAGCGTCTCGACGTTGTTGATCAAGGTCGGCGAGGCGAACAGCCCGGAGATCGCCGGATACGGCGGGCGCAGCCGCGGGAAGCCCTTCTTGCCCTCCAGCGACTCCAACAGGGCGCTCTCCTCGCCGCAGATGTAGGCGCCGGCCCCCCGATGCACGACGACGTCGAGCGCAAACCCGGTATTGAACGCCGACTTGCCGAGGAATCCGTACTTGTAGGCATCCTTCACCGCTTGCTGTAGGATGCGCGCCGGCTCCACATACTCGCCACGGATGTAGACGTAGGCCTTGTGCGCGCCGGTCGCGTAGGCGGCGATGATCATGCCCTCGAGCAGCCGGTGCGGGTCCTTGGCGATGATATAGCGATCTTTGATCGTGCCTGGTTCGCCCTCGTCCGCGTTGACCACGAGGAACTTCGGCTCGGGGCTGTCCTTCGGGATGAAACTCCATTTCTTGCCCGTCGGAAATCCTGCCCCGCCCAAGCCCCGCAGGTTCGCTTTGGTCACCTCGTCAATGACCTGCTGGGGGGTCATCTCGGTCAGAGCCTTGCGGGCGGCCGCGTAGGCATCGTCCCGCACTGCGGCCTCGATGGTGTGGGAGTCCTTGAGCGTGAAGCGCTTGGAGATGACCGGTTCGACGAGGCCCGGGGTACCCTGGAACTTCAGCGGCGCACTACCCAGCTGCTCGGGCTGCGCGACGAGGGTGCCGATGACTTCATGGGTGATGGGTCCGACATACCGGTCGTTGACCTGCATGACCGGCGCCACTTCGCAGGCGCACAAGCACTCGACGGTGGAAAGCGTGTAGCGGCCATCGCGGGTGGTTTCACCCGGTTGAATCCCCAGCCGTTCTGAAATCGCGGCCAGACACTGCGCGCTGCCGCGCAGCGCGCAGGTGATGTTCGTGCAGACCTGGATGTGATAGGCTCCGACCGGCTGCTGATGATAGAGCGTGTAGAAGGTGACGACTTCATGGACATGCGCCGGCGACACGCCGGTCAGCCGGCCTACCCATTCCTCCGCCTCCGGGCTGATGCGGCCCTGGTGCTCCTGCACCAGGCGCAGCAGGGGCAGCATGGCGGCGCGCTGCTGCTCATACTTGGCCAGAATCGCCTCGGCCTGCGGGCGCAGTGACTCTAACTCCGCACTCATCGGTCCAATTCTCCACCAATCATGTTGACCGAGCCGAACGTCGGCACGATGTCCGCCACCATATCGCCGACGATGAGCTCCGACAGGGCCGCCATAATGGCGAAGCACGGCGGCCGAACCCGCACCCGGTAGGGCTGGTCCGAGCCGTCGCTGACAACGTAAAAGCCCAGCTCGCCGTTAGCACCCTCTACTGCGCTGTAGTATTCCCCCTGCGGGGGGCGGATGCCATGGCCCAGCATCACCAGCTTGAAGTGGTGCATGAGCCCCTCGATGTTGCCGTAGGTATCTTCCTTCGCCGGCAGCACCGCCCGCTTGGCATCGGGATTCACCGCCTCGTGAAAGCCGCGGGTGGAGCCTTGCAGCGTGGGATCGAGCCGGACGCGCACGTTCTTGAACCCCGCCACCCGGCCCATCTTCGCCTCATCCACCATGACGCCGGCCGGCAGCATGCGGCCCTCGTGGTCCACGTTCAGCGGCCCGCCCGGCAGGGTCTCCAGCGCCTGCTCGACGATGCGCATGCTCTGCTCCATTTCTTCCATGCGCACCAGGTAGCGGTCGTAGTTATCGCCGTGCTCGCCGGTGGGCACGTCGAACTGGAAGCGGTCGTACACGAAGTAGGGGCTGTACTTTCGGCAGTCCAGCGCCGCGCCGGTCGAGCGCAGAAACGGGCCGGTGATGCCAAAGCTGAGCGCCCGTTCCTTTCCGATAACGCCGGTGCCCTGCATGCGGTCCACGAAGATGCGGTTGCGCGTCAGCAGCCCGTCGCACTCCAGCAGCACCTTGCGCACGTCCTCCAGCGCCTTGCGCGCGCGCTCGGCGAATCCCTCCGGCAGGTCGGCCTTGACCCCGCCGACCCGGCCATAGGAGATGGTCAGCCGCGCGCCGGTGACCGCCTCGACGAGCTCCCAGAGCCACTCGCGCGCCTTGATCATGTACAGGAAGACGGTGAACGCCCCCAGCTCCATGGCCGAGGCGCCCACGCAGGTCAAGTGGTCGGTGATGCGGGAGAGCTCCGACATGATGACGCGGATGTACTGGCAGCGCTCGGTCGCTTCGATCCCCAGGAGCCGCTCCACGGCCAGGCAGTAGCCGAAGTTGTTGATGAGCGGGGAGACGTAGTTGAGCCGGTCCGTGTACGGGATGGCGTTGTTGTAGGGGCCGGCCTCCGCGTCCTTCTCGAAGGCCCGGTGCAAATAGCCGATTTCCACGTCGGCGCCCACCACCCGCTCGCCGTCCAGCTCGGTGATGATCTGCACGATGCCATGCATCGCCGGGTGGGAGGGCCCGATGTTGAGGAACATGTGCCGTGTCTCGGTCGGCATCAGTTCACCGGTCCGATGATCGGCTGGCGCTTGTTGATGGGGTAGTCCTTGCGCAGCGGGTGGCCCTGGAACGATTCGTACATCAGGATGCGCTTGAGGTTCGGATGCCCCTCAAACACCACCCCGAACATATCCCAGACCTCGCGCTCGTACCAGTTGGCCGCGGCCCACAGCCCGGCCAGCGACGGCACGCTGGGCTCGGCGAACGACACCGGGACTTTCAGGCGAAGGCGCCGGCGGTGGGCGGTGGAGTAGAAATGGTAGACGACCTCGAAGCGGTGTTGCGCATCATGCGGCACGCCGCGCTCCCATCGCTCGGCGCTGGGGGCCGGCGACATGAAGTACGGCAGCGGCGAGGGGGTGCGCAGCGTCGGCGCGCTGGCCTGGGACATCCCGAACCACGCGTAGTCCGCGCCGCACAGGTCCATCAGGACGTCGAACGCCGTGGCCGGGTCGTCCCGCAGGGCCGTCGCCACCTCAAGGAGGCCCTCCCGCCGGATGGTCACGGTCGGCTGGCCTCGGTAGGCGTGAGCCGCCAGGATGTGCTGCGGGAAACGCGCCCTCAAGCGGGCAATCAACTCATCTGAAGCCGTCGGCATGGGCACCCGCGCCGCAACCTTAGCGGGCCAGCTCGCCCTGCGCGATCTTCTCCTGGAGCTTGATCAGGCCGTCCAGGACGTTCTCCGGCCTGGGTGGGCAGCCGGGGATGTACACGTCCACCGGCATGACGGTATCAATGCCCTGCACGGTGGCGTAGTTATCGTAAAACCCTCCGGTGCACGTGCACACGCCGAACGCCACGACCCACTTCGGCTCGGTCATCTGGTCGTAGACGCGCCGCAGCATCGGCGCGAGCTTGTGGCTGATGGTGCCCACCACGAAGAGCACGTCCGCCTGCCGGGGGGAGAAGCGCGGAAATCCCGCCCCGAAGCGGTCCATGTCATAGTGGGAGGTGGCGGTGGCCATGTATTCCATGCCGCAGCAGGCAGTCACGAAGGGATATTGGAAGATGGAGAACTTGCGCGCCCAGCCCAGCGCCGCATCCAGGCGGGTCGTCATCCAGTTGAGCTTTGCCGCATCAACGCTCATTTCCACTCAAGCGCCCCTTGCCGCCAGGCATAGACGAAGCCGGCGACGACGATCGCCAGGAACGCCCCCATCTCGACCAGCCCGAACCAGCCCAACTCCTCCACCAGCACCGCCCAGGGGAAGAGGAAGACGAGCTCCACGTCGAAGACGACGAAGAGCATCGCCGCCACGTAGAAATGCACCGGCAATCGGCCCGCCGGCAGGGCGATCGGCGGCACGCCGCACTCGAAGGGCTCCAGCTTGACCGGGTTGGGCCGGCGCGGCCCGAAGAGGCGGTTGGCGAAGAGCATCGCCAGCGCAACGGCCAGCGCCAGAACGGCGAAGAGCAGGAGAGCGGCGTATTCCAGCATGGCGGAGGAGATCCCTCGACTCGCTGCGCTCGCTCGGGATGGCGGCCGCTTGAGTAAATGACGAACCGCCAAGTTTGTGATAAATTTCACAAACGCACAGGTGGGACTAGTATAGGGCTACTTGGTGTAGTAGTCCAGCCCCCGCTCGAGGAACTGCTCGTCCATCCGCTTGGGGGCGAAGAAGCCGCGGACGAACGCCTTCAGGGGCTCGATGTCGAACTGCCGGCAGCTGTAGACGTCAATCGAGATGAAATCCTTGGGGGTCAGGGTGTGGATCTGGATGCCGCTCTCCACCAGGGGGATCCAGCCGCTGAGGCCCGCCTTGTCCGGATACCGCTTGCCGTCCGTGCGGAAGATGAACGGCGGCGACTGGGGCTCGACCTTCAGCACGCGGACGATCTCCTCCAGAAAGTTGTAGCAGAGGGTCAGGTCGTCGCACGCGCCCTTCTTGCACTCGTAGAGGTCCAACAAGAGCTGATACCCGAACGGCGCTGGCCGCACGCCCTTGACGGGCCCGGCGGCCGGCAGATCGCAGACTTGCGGCATCCAACCTCCTCAGAAAAACAGACACCCCGACGGCAGTCCGTCGGGGTTCGCGACTTTAGTGACCTCGATTGTCCTTTCCGCGTTCTTCCATCGGCCTCGCGGTTCGTCGAGCGTTGAGTAGATACTAACGCAACAGGCCGAGATGTCAATGAAAAACAGAGGGGAGGTGCTATACTAGCACCCCTCATGATGACCGCGCACCCGCCCACACCAAGCCTGCCGCGGTTCCTGGCCTACGTGCGGCCGTACCGCCTCATGCTGGTCGCGGCGGTGGCGTGCGGGATCGTGCGCTACCTCGTGCCGCTGGCCCTCCCGTGGACCGTCAAGATCTTGGTGGACGACTTCCTCGCGCCCGCCAGCCCGCGGCCGCACGCGCAGCTGCACTGGCTGATGCTCGGCCTGTGCGCGCTCTACGTCGTCTACGGCATCGCCAGCTACTGGCGCTCCTACCTGGCGGGACGGGCCGGCCACCGCATCATCTTCGATCTGCGCCAGGCGCTCTACCTGCACCTGCAGCGCATGAGCCTGAGCTTCTTCGACCGTCAGCAGATTGGGGCGGTCGTCTCTCGGGTGACGACCGATATCGCCTCCGCCCAGAACTTTGTGGGCGCCGCCTTCGTGAGCACGGTCATGGACCTCTCCTGCGTGGCGGTCATCCTCATCCTGCTCTTCCTGGCCCACCCGACGCTCGCACTGGTCTCGCTGGCGGTCCTGCCGGCCTACGCGCTGATCAGCTACCACCTGCAGCGGCGCATTCGCGCCAAGAGCCGCGCGATGCACCAGCAATTGCAGCAGATGTCCGGGGACCTGCACGAGCAGCTTGCGGGGATCTCGACCATCCAGGCCTTCACGCAGGAGGAAAGCGAGGCGCGCGAGTTCCGGGAGAAGAGCGAAGCTTATTTCAGCACGGTCATTGACAACGTCCGCCTGCAGTCCATCGCGCTGGGGGCGACCGGCTTCCTCGGCGCGCTCGGACCGATCCTGGTCCTCTGGGCGGGGGCCGGCGAGGTCTGGTCCGGCCGCCTGACCGTGGGCACGCTCATGGCGTTCTACGGCTACCTGGCCATGCTCTACCAGCCGATCCAGCGCCTGACGGAGTTGAACCTGATCCTGGCCAACAGCCTCGCCGCCATGGACCGCATCTTCGAGGTGTTCGACACCGAGCCGGACGTGCAGGAGGAGCCGCAGGCCGTCGCGCTGCCGCGCGTGCAAGGCGAGATCGCGTTCGAGCGGGTGCGGTTCCAGTACGAGGACCGGGACCCGGTCTTCGAGGACCTGACGCTGCGCATCGCCGCGGGCACGACAGTCGCCCTCATCGGCCCGAGCGGGGCCGGCAAGTCCACGCTCGTGAAGCTCCTGCCCCGGTATTACGACGTGACCGGCGGGCGCATCACCATTGACGGCGCCGACCTCCGGCGGGCGACGCTGAAGTCGCTGCGCCAGCAGATCGCCATCGTCCCGCAGGAGCCCATCCTCTTCAGCGGGACGATCGCAGAGAACCTGCGCTACGGCAATCCGGAAGCCGGCGAGGAGGCGCTGCGCCGCGCCGCGCAGGCCGCGTTCGCCGATGCCTTCATCGCGCAGCTGCCGGACGGGTACCAGACCGAGATCGGCGAGCGGGGGGTGCGCCTCTCCGGGGGGCAAAAGCAGCGGCTGGCGATTGCGCGGGCGTTCCTCAAGGATGCGCCGATCGTCATCCTGGACGAGCCGACCTCGGCGCTGGACGCCGAATCCGAGGAGCTCGTCAAGCAAGCGCTCCAGCGGCTGCTGCAGGGGCGCACGGCGCTCATCATCGCCCACCGCCTCTCCACCATCGAGCATGCCGACGTGGTCGCCGTCCTCGACGGCGGGTGCATCGTCGAGCAAGGCTCCCACCCCCAGCTGCTGCATCGCGCCGGCGGCCTCTATCGCCGCTACGCCGAGCGCCAGCTGGCCTCGACGCTGCTCTCCTAACTGCTCACCGCTTTGCCGACGGCCTGCTGCAGCGCCTGGGCGCTGAAGGGCTTGTGCAGCACCGCGGCGCAGCGCGGCACCGCGAGCATCCGCTGCTCGACGTCGGGCGTGATCGAGCCGGTCATCGCCAGGATGTTGAGCGCCGGCTGCGCCTTGACCGCCTCCTCGATGAGCGCGAAGCCGTCCATCTCCGGCATGCGCAGGTCGGTCAGCAGCAGGTCGTAGGGCACGCGCTTGAGGATGTCCAGCGCCCGGTCCGCGGACGGCACCACCTGCACCTCGTAGGCCTCCTGCAGGATGCGCGCGCACAGCAGCCGGATCGAGGCGTCGTCATCCACGATGAGCACGCGCCGCTTGCCCTGCCCGTCCCGCGCGGGCGGCGCGGCCGCAGGCGCAGGCCGCTCGGGCGCGGCCGTCGCCTCCAG
This sequence comes from Candidatus Omnitrophota bacterium, assembly GCA_016206565.1. Lineage (GTDB taxonomy): Bacteria > Omnitrophota > Gorgyraeia > Aquiviventales > Aquiviventaceae > JACQRG01. The sequence continues at coordinate 13,279 of JACQRG010000025.1, forward strand.
TTGCCTCGGGAAGAACAGATGGAACGCCGTCCCGCGCCCCGGGGCCGTGTCAATGGTGATGAAGCCGCCGTGCTGCTGGACGACCCCGTAGACCACCGCCAGCCCGAGCCCGGTGCCCTTGCCCGGCTTCTTGGTCGTGAAGAACGGTTCGAAGATCCGGGCCGCCACCTGCGCCTCCATCCCCAGCCCCGCATCCTGGACCGAGAGCCGCACGTACTCGCCCGCCTTGGCCGAGGGCTGCCGCGCGGCTTCATCCGGCCCCACGCGCGCGGCGGCGGTGCGGATCGTCAGGCTGCCGCCCGCGGGCATGGCGTCGCGGGCATTCGAGGCGAGGTTCATGAGGATTTGCTCGAAGCCGGTCAAATCCAGGCTCGCGTACAGGGCGTGGGGCTCGAGCTCCAACCGCAGGCTGATCGGTTCTCCGACGAGCTGCTGGAGGAGCCGGCTCATCTGCTGGACGGTCTGGTTGACGTCAATCACCTTGGGCTGCAGCCGCTGGCGGCGGCCGAAGGCCAGCAGCTGCTGCACCATGCGGGAGGCGCTTTCGGCCGCGTGGGCGATTTCATCCAGGTCGTTGATGAGCGCTGGGTCGTCGCGGTGGCGCGACCGGATGAAGAAGGCGAAGCCGAGGATCACCTGCAGGAAATTGTTGAAGTCGTGCGCGATGCCCCCGGCGAAGCGGCCGATGGTCTCCATCTGCTGGGTCTGGCGCAGCTGCTCCTGGAGCCGTTGCCGCTCCAGCTCGCTGTGCTTGCGCTCGGTGATGTCGGCGCCGAAGATCAGAAACCCCATCGGCTCGCCGGTCTCGCTGCGCATCGGCGAGACGGTCAGGCCCAGCATCCCGGTCCGCCCATTGGCGGACGCAAACGGCAGCTCGTCAATGCGCGCGGAACGCCCGGAGGCGCGGCACCGCGAGATGCAGCCCTGGATTTCCGCGGCCTCCCACCTCACGGAGACCTCGGCCAGCGGCCGGCCGAGGGCCTGGGCCGCCGGCAGGCCGAAGGTGTCCTGCGCGACCGCGTTCCAGTGGGTGACGAGGCCGTCGGGGCCCAGGCCGATGAGGATGGAGGGGATCGCCGCGACCAGCTGGGCGGTGAGCCCGTGCGCGGCGCGCACCTCGTCCTCGCCGCGCTGGCGCTCCATCGCGTAGCGCATGGAGCGCGTCAGCAGGGTCGGGTAGACCTGGATGTAGCCCTTGACGAGGTAATCCTGCGCGCCGTGCTGCAGGGCCTGCGTGGCGAGCGCGTCGTCGTCCGAGGCCGTCAGGACGACGACCGGCACGCGGGGAGCGCGCTGGCGGATGGCGGTGAGGGTCGCGAGCCCCTCGCTGTCCGGCAGGCGCAGGTCCAAGAGGACGAGGTCGAGGGATTCTTTGGCCAGCAGCTCCAGCGCGGTCGAGAGCCGCTCGGCGTGCAGCAGCCGCAGCGGCAGGTGGGGCTCGTGGGTCAGGACTTCGCGGATGAGACGGGTGTCTTCCGCGGTGTCCTCCACCAGCAGGACGCGGACGGGCTGCTCCGACATCCCTCTGCGCCAGATGTCAGGTGATAGGTGTTAGGTGATAGGTGATGGGGGCGCGGAAACCGCTACACCCTGTCACCTCTCACCTATCACCTTTCACCTAGTATCTCGCCATCTCCGGATCCACCTCGCAGGCCCAGGCATCAATGCCGCCCTGCAGGTGTTTGAGCTTCTTGAACCCGAAGCGCTGCAGCGTCTTGATGGCCTGGAGGCTGCGCTGGCCGTGGTGGCAGTAGGTGATGATCGTGTCGGCGGTATCCAGCTCGTTCGCGCGCAGGTGCAGCTCGGAGAGCGGGATCAGCCGCGCCCCTTCGATGCGCACGATGTCGAACTCATGCGGCTCGCGCACGTCCAGCAGCACCGCCTTCGGATCCTGCTTGAGCGCCTGCTGGACCTCCTCCGGGCTTAAGTCATGCTCCCCGCCGCCCGCCTCACCCTCCTGCCCCCGCCCGAGGCCGCAGAACGCCTCGTAGTCAATCAGCTGCGTGATCGTCGGATGGTCTCCGCAGACCGGGCAGGCGGGATTGCGCTTGAGCTGCACCTGCCGGAACTCCATCTTCAGCGCGTTGTAGAGC
>JACQRG010000027.1 GCA_016206565.1 Candidatus Omnitrophota bacterium
CACCGTGCGGCCCGCGGTGTTCACGTTGACCGGCCCGGCCCCGAACACCGTGACATGGGGGGCCAGACGCTCGTAGAGCTGGGGCGTCATGCCCCGCAGCAACCGTAGCTCTTCCACATGCTCAAACGGGCCGTCCTTGCAATCATAGCCGTGCGCGAGCGACCGGTAATAGAACCCTTCCGCGCCCGAGGGCCGCTGGTCGTCGTCAGGATCGCGCCAGTCGAGGATCGCCTCCGCCAGCGCCTGGGCTTCATTGTCGCGCAAGCCGCCGGCAACCTCAAGTAGCCGTTGAAGCGCCTCGGCGGAGGCGGTGTTCACGTTCAGGCGGCGCTCCTCGTCCGTCAAGCCGTACTGGACCGCGCCGCTCGGCGCAACGTCGCCGACGATGCGAAATGTTCCCCCGCCAAACGGATGATCCTTGAACCGGCCGGGGTTGTGGGCCCATGGCTCTCCGAGGCCGTCAACCGTCGCGGTCTGGTCTTCGGCCAGGGCGGCGGCCGCGAGCCGCGCGCCGGCGCGGGCCACGTAGGCCGCGCGCAGCTGCTCGGTCAGCCGCTGGGCGGTATCGAGCGCGAAGAGGCTGCGCGACCCCACGCTGGACGCGAAGAGGCTCAGCAGGAGCATCACCCACACCACGTAGAGCAGGACGCTACCCCGCCGCCGCATCGCCCGGCTCCTCCTCGACGGGCCGCTCGCCGAGATAGACCACGGTGCTGTGGCCGTCCGCCTGGATCCTGACGGCCAGCGGCGGCTGCGGGCCCTCCCAACGCTGGTGCCACTGCGCCTCGCCGGTCCCGGGTGCTGTGCCGAAATAGCTGAAGCGCAGCTGTGCGACAGGCTCCAGGATCGGCTGGCATCCCTCCCGCAGGCCGCGCGCGCGCAGGAGCGGATAGGGCGTGAAGGAACGGCACAGGGTCTTCGTCCGCCCGTCCAGGTAGTAGCCGGCCTGCCCCAGTTGCGGCAAGGGCGACGGCGCGCCGGCCTCGGTTTCGACCAGCGCCATGGTGGACTGGTCGTATGCGCCCTGGAAGGGGATGGGCTTGAAGCGGCGGGCGTTGAGCAGGTCCCGCCGCAGTTTTGCGAAGGCGATGAGCGCGGCCTGCTCGCTCACGCCGTGCTCCGTGGTCCTTCGCCAGACGCGCACCCCGGCTGCCAGGGTGGCCATGGTGATGCCGCCGATCAGTGCCAGCAAGAGGGAGGCAACCAGCAGCTCGACGAGCGTGAAGCCTCGGGGTGATCCTCGACGGAGCATGGCCGGCCTTTACGGTTGCGCGGTGGGGCGCGGCACGAGGGTGCTGGTGTCCACGGCGTAATCCCGCGCGCCCTGGCGCCACGCCACGGTGAGGCTCAGGCGCTCAAGGAGGGGCGAGGCCTCGACCGGGGCGTGCTCCACCCGCCAACGAAACCGCTCCCGGCCCTGGGTAAAGGACCCTTCTCGTTGCGAGGCGCCCCCTTCGTGGGCGGCAAGCTCCAGGTCCGCCATCTTCGCGGCGGAGAACGCGTAGACGACGGAGCGGTTGCGGGCGATGCTCAGGGCCTGGGCGCCGCGGGCGAGCGCTTGCAGCACGAGCACCGTGCCGCCGGCCAGAATCGCCACGCTGACCAGGATCTCAACGAGCGTGAGCCCCTTACTGCTGCCAATTGGCCACATCATCCTCGCTGGGTTTCCCGTCCGGGCCGAGGGAGCTTAAGTCGTAGTCGCGCGGCGGGTGCGTACCGGGGTGATGATAGACGTAGGCCCGCTTCCAGGGATCCAGCGGCTCCTGCTCGATGTACGGCCCCTTCCAGTCTTCCGGCACCGGCGGCGCGGTCGGCTTGCCCATGAGCGCGGCCAGCCCCTGCTCGGTCGTGGGGTAGCGCCCGTTGTCAATCTCATAGAGCCGCAGGGCGAGCGAGAGGTTGCCCTTGATGTCCGCCCGGGCAGCACCCGTGCGCGCCTCCTCCGAGCGCCCGGCTAGCCGGGGTACGACCATCGCCGCCAGCGCGCCGATAATGACGATGACCAGCATCAGCTCGATCAGGGTGAACCCGCGTGGAGCCATGCGCATGCTCTCCTCCCGTGTTACTGCACGATACTACTCATTTCAAAAATCGGCAAGAGGACGGCGATGACGATGAAGCCCACCACCGCCCCCACGGCGACGATCAGCGCCGGTTCCAGCAGCGTGGCGAACGTCTGGAGCAGCCGCGCCGCATCCCGCTCGTAGTACGCGGCCACCTCCGCGAGCGCGTCGCCCACCTTGCCGCTCTCCTCGCCGACCGCCACGGTGTTCACGAAGAACGGGCTGCCGATGGCCAGCTCCTGCAGGCAGGCGGAGAGCGCCTTGCCCTGCCGCAAGCCCTCCGGCACGCGCCCGAGCTGCTCGCGGATCGCCCGGTGGCGGGCCACCGGGATGGCCACGTCAACCGCCCGCAGGATGGGGATGCCGTGCATAATCATCAGGCCGAAGGAGCGGGCGAACCGCGCCACCTCCAATTGCTCCAGCAGCGCACCCGCAAGCGGCAGGCGCAACAGCCAGCGATCCAGTGCTAAGCGCTGCCGCTCGCTCGCGCCGCGCCAGATCAGCACCAGCGCAGCGCCCACGACCACCCAGGCCGTCCAGAACCACGGCGAGGAGATTCCGGCCGTCACCGCCAGCAGCGCGCGGGTCGCCCCCGGCAGCCGCTGGCCGAACCCGGTGAGCTGCTGGGTCAGGCGCGGCAGCACGAACGTCAGAAAGAAGACGATGGTGCCGCATCCGACCACGCCGACGAACGCCGGATACGTCAGGGCGGTGCGCACCTTGGTCTGGAGCTCCTGGTCGTGCTCCAGCTCGGCTGCCAGCCGCTCCAGCACCGCGTCCAGCGCCCCGCTGACCTCCCCGGCATGGACCAGGCTCACATAGATCGGAGGAAACACCGAGGGGAACTTGGCCAATCCGTCGGAGAGCGTCTGTCCCTGCCGCACCGTTTCGGTGAGCTCGCGCAGCACTTGGCGGAAGGCCGGCTGGCGGGCTTGCTCCTGCAGGATGTGGAGGGTCCGCAGCATCGGCACCTGTGAGCGGACCAGGCTGGCAAACTGCCGCGTGAAGGTCACCAGGTGGGCGGGGCCCACGCGGATGCGCCCAGCCGGCGCGTGCGCCGCGGCGGACGGTCTCGAGGGCTCGGCCGCGGCGGCCGGGACTTGCTCGATGATCCGCACCGGCGTGTAGCCCAGCTCGGCCAGGCGGCTGAGGACCCCGCCGCGGTTCTCGGCGTCCATGATCCCTTCGACCGTGTCGTTCGGACCCCGCTTGGCCGTGTAGGAGAACGTCGGCATCCGCCCGGCGAGAGGCTTAGGCCTCGTCCTTGGTGACGCGCAGGATCTCGTCCTCCTGCTCCGAGGTGACGCGCAGGATTTCTTCGGGCGTCGTCAGCCCTTCCTGCACCTTCTCCCAGCCATCCTGCTGCATCGTGCGCATGCCGCCCTCGATCGCCTTGCGCCAGATGGCATCGGCCGAGGAGCGCTGCATGATCAGGTCGCGCAGGCTCTCCGTAATCGGCAGGATTTCGTAGATGGCGGTGCGCCCGAAGAATCCGGTGCGCTGGCAGCGCTCGCATCCCTCGGCCCGGAACATGCGGGCCAGGCCCGGCCGGTCGCCCGGCACCTCGATCTTGCAATGGGGGCAGAGCAATCGCACGAGCCGCTGGGCGATGAAGCAGCGGACGGAGGAGACGATGAGATAGGGGTCTACCCCCATGTCCAGCAGCCGGGTGACGCTGCTGGCGGCGTCGTTGGTGTGCAGCGTCGAGAAGACCAGGTGGCCGGTCAGGGCGATGCGGATGGCCAGCTCCGCGGTTTCGATGTCGCGCACCTCCCCGACCATCATGACGTCCGGGTCATGGCGCAGCATCGAGCGCAGCCCCTGCGCGAACGTCAGGCCGATCGCCGCGTTGATCTGCACCTGTGTGACGCCCTCCATCTCGTACTCCACGGGGTCCTCAATCGTGATGATCTTGCGCGCGTCCGTATTGATCGTCTTGAGCATGGCATAGAGCGTCGTCGTCTTGCCGGAGCCGGTCGGGCCGGTCACGAACATCAGGCCGTGCGGCTGGGCGATGAGGTGCGCGAGCCGGTCGTGATCCTCCTTCCGGAAGCCGAGGTCCTTGAGCGCCAGCAGCATCTGGTCCGGCAGGATGCGCACCACCACGCTCTCGCCGGCCGGCGTGGGCAGGATGGAGATGCGCAAATCAAGCTTTTGGTCGCCCACCTTCACGCTGGAGCGCCCGTCCTGCGGCAGCCGGCGCTCCACGATGTTGAGGTTGGAGAGCACCTTCACGCGCGAGATGATCGCCGGGAACAGCTGCCGGATGGCCGGCGGCACTTCGACCGTGCGCAGCACGCCGTCAATGCGGTAGCGCAGCCGCAGCGTGTCGCGGTACGGCTCGATGTGGATGTCCGTGGCCCGGCGGTGGTGCGCCTCCAGGATGAGCTGGTTGACCAGCTTCACGACCGAGGCGTCATCGGCGAGCTGCTCGATGTCCTCCAGGCCGGCCTGCCCCACCGCCTCCAGGCGGATGGTCGTCTCCTGCTCCTTGACCAGCGCGCTGACGGTCTCCGCGCCGACGCCGTAGTATTTCTTCAGCGCCTTGGCGACGTCGGCCTCGGTCGAGAGCACCGGCTCGATGCGGTAGCGCTCCTGCAGCGCTGAGCGCAGCTCGTCCGCCAGGCCCACGTCCTGCGGGTTGGCGAGGGCGACCGTGAGGGTCGAGTCGCGCAGCCGCAGCGGCACGACGCGGTAGTGCATGGCGATCTTCACCGGCAGGGCGGCCACGGCGGCGCGGTCAATCGCGTCGTCCGTGAGGCGCACGAACGCCATCTGGTACTGCTCCGAGAGCACCCGGAGCAGCTGCTCCTCGCCCACCCAGCCGCGCTCGAGGACGATGGCGCCCAGGAACCGGTTGCTCACCGCCTGCTGCTGCATGGCCTCCACCAGCTGCTCCTCGGTGAGCAGCTTGCGCTTCAGCAGGAGCTGGCCGAGCTTGCTGGGTTTAGGGGGCATGGTCGAGCCGATCCGTGATGGATTGCACCGAGCGCTGCCGGTAGGCCTGCAGCAGCGTCGCCAGCTCGCGGTCCGAGATCAGCACCGGCTTGACCTTGCGGTACTGGGTGGACTGCTCCACGGCGCTCAGGGCCCAGGCTTCCAGGGGGTTCGCGATGGCGACCGTCACCGACTCGGCGTCCGCCCGGATGGGAAAGCACTTGCCCCCCGAGAACGCCGAGGCGGGAAACTGCTTGATGACCGACCAGTCCACCCGGTCCAGTGCCAGCGGCTCGCGGGGCATGCCAAAC
>JACQRG010000024.1 GCA_016206565.1 Candidatus Omnitrophota bacterium
GTCCTTGACGCGCACGGGCCGTGTTTGGCGTCGCGCGATCATGCTCAGTTCGGGCTGATCCACTTCATGACCTTGTTGATGAGGCCGAAGCGCTCCAGGTCGCTCATGCACACGAACAGGACGAACGTCACCAACACCACGAGGCTGGCCTGCGCCGCCCGCTCCTGGACGTTGACGCTCACCGCCCGGCCGCGCAGCTTTTCAATCGCCAGGAAGAACAGGTGGCCGCCGTCCAGGATGGGAATCGGCAGGACGTTGAAGATGGCCAGGCTCAAGCTCAACAGGCTCATGAGATAGATGACCGGCGCCAGACCGTGCCGGGCCGCCTCCGAGGTCAGCACCAGGATGCCGATGGGCCCGGTCATGGATTCGCGCAGCGAGATGCGGCCGGTGAGCATCGCCCAGAGCCCCAGGAAGGTCTGGCCGATCCATTCGTTGTGAAGCGCCAGCGCGCGGCCCACCGCGGCCACCGGCCCGGCCCGCCGGGTCTCGAACTCGCCGGAGGGGCTGACCCCCACCAGGCCCACGCGGTGCTCGCGGCCGAAGGGATCGGTGATGGTCTTGGCCTGCGGCATGATGGTGAGCGTGCGGCGTGCGTCGTCCTTCGTCAGCTCGAAGGCCAGGGGCTGCCCGGCGCCGCGGTGGATGATGGCTGTCATCTCCTCCCAGCTCTGCACCGGCTTGCCGTCCACCGCGACGACCCGCTCGCCAACGAGCACCCCCGCCGCCTGGGCCGGCGTGCCGTCGTGCACCTTGCCCACGACCGGCAGCAGCTCCGGCGAGCCGATGACGAAGAGCAGCCAGAGGCTGACCAGCGCCATGAGGTAGTTGACCAGCGGCCCGGCGAAGACGATGCGCGCCCGCGTGCCGATCGGCTTGGAGAGGAACTCCCAGGGCTGGTGGCTGCGCTGCGCGTGCTGCTCGCCGGCCATCTTCACGTAGCCGCCCAGCGGGATGGCGCTGACGGCGTACTCCGTGTGGCCGCGCTTCCAGTGCAGCAGCCGGGGGCCGAAGCCAATCGAAAAGCGCAGGACGCGCACGCCGGCAGCGCGCGCCACCAGAAAATGGCCGAACTCGTGCACGAACACGAGCAGACTCAGCACCAACACCGAAATTAGTGCGCCGCCCATGATCCGATGAACTCCTGCGCGGTGGCCCGCGCCCATGCGTCCACCGCCAGAATGTCGTCGAGCGTTGGATGCGGCTCCGGGTGATGGTGTTCCAGCGTCTGCGCAATCACGCGCGGGATCTCGGCGAAACGCAGCTGGTCCTGGAGGTACGCGTGCACCGCCGTGTCGTTCGCCCCGTTGAGCGCCACGCACGCCGTGCCGCCCTGCCGCGCCGCCTCCATCGCCAGGCCCAGGCAGGGGAACCGCTCCAGGTCCGGCTCAACGAAGCGCAGCGCGCCCAGGCGGGTGATCTCCAATGGCGGCGCCGGGGTGGCCCAGCGCTCGGGGAAACTCAGGGCGAACTGGATCGGAATGCGCATGTCGCACGGGCTCATCTGGGCCAGGATGGTGCCGTCCACCAGCTCCACGAGCCCGTGCACCACCGCCTCCGGATGGATGACGGCGCGCAGCCGGGAGAATTCCAGCCCGAAGAGCCACTGCGCCTCGATGAGCTCCAGGCCCTTGTTCATCAGGGTCGCGGAATCCACGGTGATCTTCGGCCCCATCCGCCATTTCGGGTGAGCGAGCACCTGCTGGCGCGTCACCGCCCCCATGGCCTCGGCCGGCACAGACCACAGCGGCCCGCCGCTGCCGGTGATGGTCAGCCGTGAGACGCGCTCGCGCGCGACACCCTGCAGGCACTGAAAGAGTGCGGCGTGCTCGCTGTCCACCGGTAGGAGCGTGGTGCCGTGCTCCTGGATCAGGCGCATGATGAGCTCGCCGGCCATGACCAGCAGCTCCTTCGACGCCAGGGCGATGCGCTTGCCGGCCTGGATGGCGCGCATGACCGGCAGCAGCGCTTCGCTGCCGGAGCTGGCCACCACCACGACGTCCACACGGGGATCCGTGGCCAGCGCGATCAGCCCGTCGGTGCCGGCCAGGACCGGTCGCGGCCCGAGCAGCGAGGCCAGCGCCTGGGCCTTCGCGACATCCCACACGGCCACCAGCGCCGGATGGAAGGCCTTCGCCTGCTGCGCGAGCGTCTCGATGCGCGAGCGTGCGGCCAGGCCGACGAGCTGCAGCCGGTCCGGATGGGCGGCGATGATCTCAAGCGTCTGGCGCCCGATGGACCCGGTGGAGCCCAGAATCGCGACCCGGGTCGGCGCGTCAGCCATAGATGAGGATCCCGTAAAACAGGGGCGCGGTGAAGAGCAGGCTGTCAATCACATCCAGCACGCCGCCCAAGCCCGGCATCAGGGCGCTGGTGTCCTTGACCTGGCAGTCGCGCTTCAAGAGCGACTCGGCCAGGTCGCCGAGCTGGCCGCACAGGCCCAGGAAGCCGCCCAGTGCGAGCGCGGCCGCCGGCCCCATCGGCCGGCCCAGCAGCGGAGCGGCGGTGACGGCCGCCACGCCGCTGACAAGGATGGCCCCCACGAACCCCTCCCAGGTCTTCTTCGGGCTGATGCGCGCCAGCAGGACGTGGCGGCCCATGAGGTTGCCAATGAGATAGGCCCCGGCGTCGCCCAGCTTCGTCACGAAGATGAGGAAGAGGACCAGCGACGCGCCCAGCCGCGGGTCGTCGTTGAAGGCGCGCAGGTAGAAGAAGTAGCTGAACAGCGCCGCGATGTAGGCCAGGCCGAAGAGCGTGGTGGCCAGGCCGCTCACCGCCTCGAAGGTGTTCTCGCGCGTGATCTGGCGGATGAAGATGATGACGATGGTCGCCGGCCAGAAGATGTCCCACATCCAGCTCATCACGGTGGCCCCCTGCCCGATGGCCGGATGCGGCACCAGGCCCGGCTCCACGAGCGAGCGCCACGCGACCAGCGCCGAAAATACCACGCCTAGTGCCACCCCCAGCGGCCGGTGGACCAGGATGCCGCGGTGGCGCGCCATCGTGAAGAACTCAAAGAGGCCGACCGCGATGAACGCCGTCACCACCGCCGCATACATCCACAGCGGCAGCCAGAAGAGCGCGGCGAGGACCAATCCGATGAGCAGCGCCGAGCTGGCCAGGCGGCGCGGCAAAGCGCTCATCCAACCGGCACCGTTGTCCGCCGCCCGAAGCGCCGCTCCCGGCGGCCGTACGCCGCCATGGCCTCGAGCAGCTCCGCCGTGGTGAACTCCGGCCAGGTCTTTGAGGTAGTGTAGAGCTCGGCGTAGGAGCTCTGCCAGAGCAGGAAGTTGGAGAGGCGCTGCTCCCCGGCCGTGCGGATGACCAGGTCCGGGTCCGGCAGATCCGGAGCGTAGAGATGCCGGGCCAGCAGCTCTTCGTCAATGTGCTGCGGGTCGAGCCGGCCTTCGCGCGCCAGCTGGGCCAGGCGGCGCGCGGCGTCCACGAGCTCCTGGCGGCCGCCGTAGCTTAAGGCCAGCGTCAACGTCATGCCCTCATGCCGGGCGGTTTCGTCCATGAGCCGCCGCAGGTTCACGGTCGTGGCCGGGGGCAGCTCCTGGAGGCGGCCGATGGCCCGCAGCCGGATGCGGTGGCGATGCAGGGTCGGCGCTTCCCGCGCGAGAAACTCGTCGAGCAGCGCCATGAGGTCGTGGATCTCTTCCTGGGGCCGATCCCAGTTCTCCCAGGAGAAGGCGTAGAGCGTCAGATAGCGGATCCCCAGCTCGGCGCAGGCTTCCGTGATGCGGCGCACGGCCTCAGCCCCGGCCCGATGGCCGAAGGCGCGCGGCAGGTGCCGGGCGGCGGCCCAACGGCCGTTGCCGTCCATGATAATGGCGATGTGGGTTGGCACGTTGCGGGATGGCGCTATCACAGCCATGGAGGGGGTTGGTCGCCGGCGTCCGCCGTCGCAGTCGTGGCGGACGGCTACGGAGCCGATTCGGCCGCCGGGGCGACGGCCGCGGCATCGGGCTGGGCAGGTGCCGCGGGCGGCTGCTCGTCGGTCTTGGCTTGCAGCGCGTCCCGCTCCTCCGTGAGCGCGTCCACTTCCTGCTCGAGGTTCGTGATCTCGAACCGCAGGTCGTCTCGCTCCAGGCGCGCCTGATCCAGCTCGGTGCCGACGGACGCCAGTGCCACCGCCAGCACGACCGCGACCACGCTGACCAGCACGAGCACGATCATCACACTACGACGCATCGGCTGCTGCGCTCCTATTTCGAGTATCCGCCGAACCAGGACTTGCGGCCGCGCCGCTGCGCCTGGTCGCCCTGCGGCGTGATGACGATTTCGACCCGGCGGTTCTGCTGGCGGCCCTCGGCGGTGTCGTTGGAGGCGATCGGCTTGCTCTCGCCGGAGCCCAGGGCGCTGAGCCGGCCGGCATCAATCTCCTGCTTGATCAGGTAGTCCACGACGGCCTGGGCCCGGGCGAGCGACAGGGCCTCGTTGCTGGCCCAGCCGGAGACCTTGATGGGCTGGTTGTCCGTGTGGCCCTCGACGACGACGGGCTGGTCGGGCACTTCCTTGAGCACCTGCGCGACCCGGTTGAGCACCGGTAAGGCGCCGCGGCGCAGCTTGGCCTTGCCCGAGTCAAACAGCACCTGGTCCAACAGGCGGGTCACCACACCGCGCGCGTCATAGCCGATGGTCGCCTCGGCGCCGCTGAGGCGCTGCTCCAGCAGCGCCTTGGCCCGCCGCAGCTCATCGGCCTCTTCGGCCTTGAGCTGTGCCAAGGTCTTGAATTTCTCAAGCTCATCGCTCAACTGCGCGAGCTGCTGGATATCCCAAGGAGAGCGTTTCGCAAAGGTGACGGCGCATCCGGCCGTGGCGAGCAGGGCGATCCCGAGCACACCGCAGAGCCATCTGTTCATCATGTATATCCTCCAGGTCCGATGACGACTTACCCTAACATAGGCCTACACTTGCGTCAAGCGCTTGCCCCGGTCAGCCAGCTCCCGACTCTGAAGACCTGCTCGCGCTGGGAGCCGGTCGAGATGAGGCAAATCGGCACCCCGAGCAGCGCCTCCAGCCGCTTCAGGTACCGCTGCGCGGCCGGCGGCAGCTCTTCGAAGCGCTCGGCCGCACCCGTGTCCGAGCGCCAGCCCGGCAGCGACTCGTAGACCGGCTCGCAGCGGGCCAGCAGCGCGGTGTCGGAGGGAAACTCCTCGATGACGCGCTCGCCGTCGCGGTAGCCGACGCAGATCTGGATGGTCTCGACGTCATCCAGGACGTCCAGCTTGGTCACGGCGATGACGTCGCAGCCGTTGATCAGCACCGCATGGCGGGCGACCACCGCGTCGAACCAGCCGCAGCGGCGGGGCCGGCCCGTGGTGGCACCGAACTCCCGGCCGCGGGCGCGGAACCGCTCCATCAGCTGCGGTGGAAACTCCGTCGGCAGCGGCCCCTCTCCGACGCGCGTCGTGTACGCCTTCACGACGCCGATGACGCGGTCAATGGCGGTCGGCGGCACGCCCGCGCCCGTGCACGCACCCCCGGCGGTGGCGTTGGAGGACGTCACGTAGGGATACGTGCCGTGGTCGAGGTCGAGCATCGTGCCCTGGGCGCCCTCGAAGAGGATGCGCTTGCCCGCGGCCATCGCCGCCCGCAAAAAACGGGGGCCGTTGACCACGTGGGGGGCCAGCTGCTCGGCGTACGCCTGGTAGCGCTCCAGCAGCTCCTGGTAGGAGAAGGGCGACTCGCCGTAGACCAGCTGCAGCAGCCGGTTCTTCTCCTCCACATTGCGGCGCAGCCGCTCCGGAAAGCTCTGCCGGTCGCACAAATCCGCGATGCGGATGCCGCAGCGCGCCACCTTGTCCACGTAGCACGGGCCGATGCCGCGGCCGGTGGTGCCGAGCCGCCCGGTGCGGGCCGCCTCCTGGGCCACGTCCAGCCGCTTGTGGTAGGGGAAAATGACATGGGCGCCGTCGCCCAGCTTCACGGCCTGCCGCACGTCAATGCCGCGGCCCTTGAGCCGCTGCATCTCCTCCAGCAGCGCCTCCGGGTCCACCACGACCCCGTGGCCGATGAGCCCCACCTTGCCGGGGTGCAGCAGGCCGGAGGGGATGAGGTGGAAGATGAACTCCTGGCCGTCGGCGACGACCGTGTGGCCGGCGTTGTTGCCGCCCTGATAGCGGACGAGGATATCCGCCTCCTCGGTGAGGACGTCAATGATCTTGCCTTTGCCTTCGTCGCCCCACTGGGCGCCGACCACGATGACATTCATCGGCGACGAGGCTGGAGGCTGCCCGCCCCGGCTCGGGTCGGGCCGGGGGAGGCTGGAGGCTGGAGGCAATTGCCCCGAACCCTGAACCCTGAACCCTGAACCAAGCTGTTGTTAGAGTTGGATAAGTTTTGCATCCAGGACATGCTTGAGCTTCTTGACCTGCTCGAGCACCTTGGGGGGCACCGCGTTGTCAATGTTCACCACCGTGACCGCCGTGCCGCCCGGCTCGTCGCGGCCGTTGCTCATGCCAGCGATGTTGATCTTCGCCTCGCCCAGCAGCGTGCCCAACGCGCCGATGAGGCCCGGCTTGTCCTGGTTGCGGATGATGAGCATGTAGCCCTCGGGTAGCGCCTCCACGAAGTAGCGGTCGATTTTCACGATCCGAGGCTCGCGGCGCGGCGAGAGCGTGCCGCGCACGGACAGCTGCGAACCGTTGCCGCGCACGTCCACCGCCAGCAGGTTGGCGAATTCGTCCATCTGGCTGGCCTTGGACTCGATCACCTGAATACCGCGCTCGGCCGCGATGAGGGACGCGTTGACGTAGTTGACGTTCTCGCCGACGACCGGCTGCAGCACGCCCTTCAGGACGGCCAGCGTGACCGCAGAGGTGTCATGCGCCGTCATCTCGCCGACGTAGGTGACGCGGATCTCGCCGATCTGGCCGGCAAGCTGCGAGGCCAGCGAACCGAGCCGCTCGCCCAGCACGATGTAGGGCTGCAGCACCTTGAGCGTCTGCGCATCCACGCTGGGCATGTTGACCGCATTGCGGATGCCGCGCCCTAAGAGCGCGTCGGCCACCTGCTTGGCGACCTCGATGGCGACGTTGAGCTGCGCCTCCTGTGTCGAGGCGCCCAGGTGCGGCGTGCAGACCACCTGCTCGAGCTTGAAGAGCGGGTGGGCCTTGGGCGGCTCCTCCTCGTAGACGTCCAGCGCGGCCCCGGCGACCTTGCCGGAGACCAGCGCGTCGTACAGGGCCTGCTCGTCAATGATGCCGCCGCGCGCGCAGTTGATGAGCCGCACGCCGGGCTTCATCAGCGCGATCTCCTTGGCGCCGACCATGTGGCGCGTCTCGTTGGTCAGCGGCGTGTGGACCGTGATGAAGTCCGCGCCGCCGTAGAGGGTCTTCAGGTCGGTCAGCTCGAACTCCAGCTGCGCGGCGCGCTCCTTCGACACGAACGGGTCGCAGGCGAGGATGCGCATGCCGAAGGCCTGCGCGCGCTTGGCGACCTCGGTGCCGATCTTGCCCAGCCCGACCACGCCCAGCGTCTTGCCGAACAGCTCGGTGCCGACGAACTTCGAGCGCTCCCACTTGCCGGCGCGCAGCGACGCGTCGGCCTGCGGGATGCGCCGGGCCAGCGCCAGGATGAGGCTGAAGGTCTGCTCGGCCGTCGAGATCGTATTGCCCGCCGGCACGTTCATGACCACGATGCCGCGCTTGGTCGCCGCGGCCGCATCCACGTTGTCCAGCCCCACGCCGGCGCGGCCGATGACCTTCAGCCGCTGCGCCTTCTCGATGACCTCGGCGGTCACCTTGGTGGAGCTGCGCACGAGCAGCGCGTCATACAGCCCGATGATGCCGGCCAGCTCCTGGGTCGAGAGACCGGTCTTGATGTCCACGCTCAGCGCCGGCTCATCCTTCAGCAGCTTGATCCCGTCCTCGGAGAGCTGGTCGGCTACCAGGACCTTGTAGGCGTGGTTCTGCGCGCCCTTGGCCATCAGCGCCTCCCTGCCGGTGCGCCCGCCGCGGCGCGGGGCGCCATCAGCGCCTCGGCGGCCTTGCGGGCGGCGCCGGCCTGCACCGGGCGGCCCAGCTCGGCCAGCGCCTGCTCCAGCGCGTCCAGCCCCACCAGGATGTCCTGCGGCGAGATGAAGCCCATGTGGGCGAA
>JACQRG010000002.1 GCA_016206565.1 Candidatus Omnitrophota bacterium
CCTCAAGCCCGCGCTCTCGCGCGGGGAAATCCAGTGCATCGGCGCGACCACGCTCGATGAGTACCGCAAGTATATCGAGAAGGACGCCGCCCTGGAGCGGCGCTTCCAGACCATCATCGTGGATGCCCCCTCGGTGAGCGAAACCATCGAAATCCTCAAGGGGCTGCGCGACAAGTACGAGGCGCACCACCGGGTCAAGTACCTCGACGAGGCGCTGGAGGCCGCGGCCAAGCTGGCCGACCGCTACATCGCCGGACGCTTCCTGCCGGACAAGGCCATTGACCTCATTGACGAGGTCGGCTCGCGCGCGCGCCTCTCGGTCTTGACCGTGCCGCCGGACATCAAAGACCTCGAGGAGAAGATCGAGAAGATCCGCAAGGAGAAAGAGTCCGCGATCAAGGGCCAGGACTTCGAGCTGGCCGCCTCGCTGCGCGACCAGGAGCGCGAAGCCAAGGAGCAGCTTGAGAAGATCAAGGGCGAGTGGAAAAAGACCAAGGGCGAGGCGATGCCCATCGTCACCGCCGAGGACATCGCGGTCATCGTCTCGAAGTGGACCGGCATCCCGCTGGTGCGCCTGGAGGAGAAGGAGACCGAGCGGCTCCTCAAGATGGAAGAAGTGATGCACAAGCGCGTCATCGGCCAGGAACCGGCCATCCAGGCCATCGCGCGCGCGGTGCGCCGCTCGCGGGCCGGCATCAAGGACCCGAAGCGGCCCATCGGCTCGTTCATCTTCCTCGGCCCCACCGGGGTCGGCAAGACGCTGCTGGCGCGCGCCTTGGCGGAGTTCCTCTTCGGGGATGAAGAGGCGCTCATCCAGGTGGACATGTCCGAGTACATGGAGAAGTTCAACGTCTCCCGCCTGGTGGGAGCCCCGCCGGGCTACGTCGGCTACGAGGAGGGCGGGCAGCTGACCGAGCGCGTGCGCCGCCGGCCCTACTCCGTGGTGCTGCTCGACGAGATCGAGAAGGCCCACCCCGACGTGTTCAACCTGCTGCTGCAGGTGCTGGAGGACGGCCGGCTGACGGATAGCTTCGGCCGCAAGGTGGACTTCCGCAACACGGTGCTCATCATGACCTCAAACCTAGGGGCGGAGCTCATCAAGAAGCAGGGCAGCCTGGGCTTCACGACCGCCACCAAGGAAGCGACGTACGACACGATGAAGATGCAGCTGCTGGACGAGGTCAAGCGCGCCTTCAAGCCCGAGTTCCTCAACCGCATTGACGAGGTGATCGTCTTCCACCAGCTCTCGAGGGAGAACCTGGTCAAGATCGTGGACGTGGAAATCAGCTACGTCACCGAGCGGCTGCGCGAGCAGGGCATCACGGTCGAGCTCGACGCCTCCGGCAAGGAGTTTCTGGTGGAAAAGGGCTTCGACTCGGTGTACGGTGCCCGGCCGCTGAAGCGCGTCATCCAGCGTTTCCTGGAGGACCCGCTGGCGGAAGAGGTCATCGCCAGGCGGATCAAGTCCGGCTCGAGCGTCCGCGTGTCCCGCAAGGGCGAGGCCCTCGAGTTTGACGAGCAGGTGGCGGCCGCGCCGCCCGCGAGTGCCGGCTGATCCCACCCATCTCCCTTCGCCGCACGAACGTCCTGCTGCTGCGGGCCACGGAAGCCGCCGGCGAGCGGGCCCTTGCCTGGTTCGAGCGCACCGGGGCCATGTGCCTGCTCTGGGTCCGGACCCTCTCCGGCGTCTTCGCGCCCCCGTTTCGCTCCGCCAACCTCGTCTACGAGCTGTGGAAAATCGGCGTCCAATCCTGGTTCATCGTCTTCCTCACCTCGCTTTTCATCGGAATGGTGCTGACCTTCCAGAGCGCCTACCAGATGCAGAAGCTGGCGGCGGAAATCTACATCGCCAGCCTGGTGTCGCTCTCCGTCGTGCGCGAGATCGGGCCGATCATGACCGCGCTCATCGTCGCCGGCCGCATGGGCTCGGCGATCGCGGCCGAGCTGGGCACCATGAAGGTCACCGAGCAGATTGACGCCCTCCAGGCGCTCGCGACCGACCCGGTGCGCTACCTCGTAGTACCCAGGTTCCTGGCCCTGCTCATCGCGCTGCCGGTCCTGACCCTGCTGGCGGACGCGGTCGGCATCCTGGGAGGTTTCCTCGTGGGCACGCTGCGCCTCGACATCATGCCGAGCCTCTACTGGAAGATGACGACGTTTCCGCTGCTCATGAAGGACCTCAACACGGGCCTGCTGAAGTCCGTGATCTTCGGCATGATCATCTGCATCGTCAGCTGCTACGAGGGATTCCGCACCGAGGGCGGCGCGGAAGGCGTGGGCCGCGCCACGACCCGGGCGGTGGTGTCGTCGTTCATCCTCATCATCGCGGCGGATTGCCTCTTCACCGCCCTGTTCTACTTCGTCTTGCGATAACGGTGCGGCATGATCGAAATCCAGGAGCTGCGCAAAGCGTTCAACGAGCATCCCGTGCTCGATGGCGTCAACCTGACCATCAAGACCGGCGAGACCATGGTCATCATCGGCCGCTCCGGCTGCGGCAAGTCGGTGCTGCTCAAGCACCTCATCGGCCTCATCGCGCCCGACGCCGGCCGCATCCTCATTGACGGCACGGACATCACGGCGCTCGCCGGCCCTGCGCTGGACAAGATGCGGCTGAAGTTCGGCATGCTCTTCCAGGGGGCGGCCCTGTTCGACTCCATGACCGTGGAGGAAAACGTGAGCTTCGCGCTGCACGAGCACACGACGGCCAGCGAAGCGGAGATCAACCAGCGGGTGGAGGAGTGCCTGCAGGCGGTGGGCTTGGAGCGCGTCGAGGCGATGTACCCGGCGGAGCTCTCCGGCGGCATGCGCAAGCGCGTGGGGCTGGCCCGGTCCATCGCCATGCACCCGGAGATCATCCTCTACGACGAGCCGACGACCGGCATTGACCCGATCACCGGGGACAGCATCAACAACCTCATCATCGAATTGCGGGACCGGCTGAAGGTGACCTCGGTGGTCGTCACCCACGACATGAAGAGCGCCTACAAGGTGGCGGACCGGATTGCCATGCTTTACAATGGGAACATTATCCAGGTCGGCACCCCGGAGGAGATCCGGGGCTCGGCCAGCGCCACCGTGCAGCAGTTCATCACCGGGCAGGCGGACGGGCCGATTCAGCAGGGGCTGCCCGCGCGGCGCGCACTGTCGCGCTGGTTCAGGCCCAGGCGGCGCGGGGGCATCTGACAGGAGGGGGCATGGCGCAGCGGCGCGCGCTAGGACTCGAGGTGCGGGTGGGGTTCTTCGTCTTTCTGGGCCTCGCCCTGCTCGTGTTCTTCATCTTCGCCATCGGCGACCTCTCCACGTATTTCCAGCCCGGCTATCAGCTGCGGGTGCTCTTCGACTCGGCCAACGGCATCGCCGACGGGGCCCCGGTGCAGTACGCCGGTGTGGAGGTGGGCAAGGTGGAGAAGGTGCGCATCGTGCCGGTGCCGGACCGCACCACGCCGGGGGTCGAGCTGCTCATCCGGCTGCCGGCGTCGGTGCAGGTGCGCACCGATGACGAGGCCTCCATCAGCACCTTCGGGCTGCTCGGCGAGAAGTACCTGGCCGTCGCGCCCGGCCCGGGGGCGGGCGGCATCCTGGGGCCCGGCGGGCAGCTCGTCGGCAAGCCGCCGGTGTCCACCGAGGACGTCATCGAGCGCTCGAACCAGGTGCTCAGCGCCTTCCAGCAGACGCTGGACGGCATCAACAGCCTGGTCGGCGATCCGGAGTCGCGCATTTACCTCAAAGAGACGCTGACCGAGGCGCGCGACGCGACCCGCCACTGGCGCGCGCTCGGCGAGCGGCTCAACCTGGCGATGTCGTACGCCGAATCCGGGCAGGGCAGCCTGGGGCGGCTGCTCTTCGACGAGGACCTGTACCAGCGCATGGTCACGCTCGTGGAGGACCTGCGCGCGCACCCCTGGAAGCTGCTCGTCCGCCAGAAGACGAAACAAAACTAGAGGTCAGAGGTCAGATGGCAGGGGTCAGGGGACAGAGGCTGTTTCGCCGTTCTGACCCCTGTCGTCTGACTTCTGTCTTCTGAATCACTGACGCCTAGCATGTCGAAGGTCAAAACACTCTTCATCTGCCAGCAGTGCGGCACCCAGGCCATCAAGTGGGGCGGCCGCTGCTCCGGCTGCGGCGCGTGGAACACGCTGGTCGAGGAGCTCGTCGGCCCCTCGGCCAATCCCGCGACGATGGCCGGCGCCGCGGCGACCCCGCAGCTGCTGGCCGACGTGTCGCTCGAGGACGCCCCGCGCCGCAAGACCGGGGTGGAGGAGTTTGACCGGGTGCTGGGCGGGGGCATCGTCCCCGGCTCGGTGACGCTGGTCGGCGGGGAGCCGGGCATCGGCAAATCCACGCTGCTGCTGAGCGTCGCCGGCTCGCTGGCCGCCGCCGGCCTGCAGGTGCTCTACGTCAGCGGGGAGGAGTCGCTGCGGCAGACCAAGCTGCGGGCGATGCGCCTGGGCTTGAGCTCCTCCCCGGTGCAGCTCTTGGCGCAGACGCAGCTGGAAACGATCCTGGAGGCCCTCGGCCAGGTCAAGCCCCAGATCGTCGTCATGGATTCGGTCCAGGTGATCGAGACCGGTGCCTTGAGCTCCCCGCCGGGCTCCATCGGCCAGGTGCGGGCCTGCGCCCATGCGCTCGTGCGGCTGGTCAAGGAGAGCCACGCGGCGCTCTTCCTCATCGGGCACGTGACGAAGGAGGGCACGCTCGCCGGCCCCAAGGCGCTGGAGCATCTGGTGGACACGGTGCTGTACTTCGAGGGGGAGCCGACCAGCGGCTTCCGCGTGCTGCGCTCCACCAAGAACCGGTTCGGCGCGACCCACGAGCTGGGCGTCTTCCACATGACGGCGGAGGGGCTGGTGGAGGTGGCCAACCCGTCCGAGCTGTTCCTCAGCGGACGCGCCGAGCCGGTGCCGGGCTGCATGGTGACGGTCAGCCTGGAGGGCAGCCGGCCGCTGGTCGCCGAGGTGCAGGCGCTGACCAGCTCCTGCGGCATGGGGCTGCCGCGGCGGCGCACGGCCGGGGTGGACTTCAACCGGCTCTCGATGCTGCTGGCGGTGCTGGAGCGGCGCGTGGGGCTGCACCTGCTCTCGCAGCAGGACGTCTTCGTCTCCTCGCTGGGCGGCGCGCGGCTGCTCGAGCCCGGCGCGGATCTGGGGATCAGCTTGGCCATCGCCTCGAGCCTGAAGGAGCGGCCGACGCGCCGCGGCGACGTGGCCGTGGGGGAAGTGGGGTTGACCGGCGAGGTGCGCGCCGTCTCCAACCTCTCCCAGCGGCTGCACGAGGCGCGCCGCATCGGCTTTACCCGGGCCTTCATCGGGCCCCTGCGCGGCGGCGAGCCCCAGGTGGAGGGCATGGAGGTCGTGACGGTGTCGCACGTGCGCGACGCGGTGGAGCGGGCCATCTAGATGGACCTGCGGTTCGTGCGCATCGGGTTCCTGGTCATCAGCGCCATCCTGGGCAGCCAGATGATCGGCCTCGAAACGCAGGCGCCGGTCTGGCTGCGGGTCGCCGTGGGGTTGACGGCGGGCGCGGTGCTCGTGCTGCTGGAGGCGTTCATTCACCGCGTCGGCCGCGTGTCGGTCCGGGGGTTCTCCTCGGCGGTGTTCGGCCTGCTCTTCGGGCTGATCATGGCGAAGCTGGTGTCGGACGCCATCGCGCTGCTGCCCATGGACATCGCCACGCTCGCGGCCCTGCGCGTGGTGCTGACCTGGGCCTTCTGCTACCTGGGGATGGCCATGGCGCTGCGAGGCCGCAACGAGTTCAACGTCATCATCCCGTACGTGCGCCTCTCCCGGCAGGACCGCCGTGAGGACACGTACCTCGTGGACACGAGCGCGATCATTGACGGGCGCCTCGTGGATCTGTGCAAGGCGCGCTTCATCGAAGGCCGCCTGACCGTCCCGCGCTTCGTGCTCAAGGAGCTGCAGGCGGTGGCGGACAGCACCGACCCGCTCAAGCGCAGCCGCGGCCGCCGCGGCCTGGAAGCGCTCAACCTACTGCGCCAGCTGCCGACGGTGGACGTGCGCGTCCACGAGGAGGAGCTGCCCAACGTGCCGGAGGTGGACGCCAAGCTGGTCAAGCTCGCCCAGCTGCTGGGCACGCGGATCATCACGAACGACTTCAACCTCAACAAGGTCGCCGAGTTCCAGAACGTCAGTGTGCTCAACGTCAACGAGCTGGCCCAGGCCCTGCGGCCGGTCGTCCTGCCCGGCGAGGCGCTGGACGTCAAGCCCATCAAGGAAGGCAAGGAGTCCCACCAGGCCGTCGGCTACCTGGACGACGGCACGATGGTCGTGGTGGAGAACGGCCGCGCGCTCATCGGCCAGAGCGTGCACGGCATCGTCACGAGCGTCCTCCAGACGTCGGCCGGGCGGATGGTCTTCGTGCGGCCGGAGCAGGCGGCCAAACCCCAAGTTCCAAGCCCGCGATAAGCCCGCGTTTCACGGAGCAGCAGCATGAGCGTCGCCGCGATCGTTCCGGCCGCCGGTGCGAGCCAGCGCTTCGGCCCGCCCCGGCAGGCGGGCCGGGGCACCCGCGCCGATAAGCTGTTTGCAACGGTCCATGGCCAGCCGCTGCTCGCGCACACCCTGCGCGCGCTGCAGGCGTGCCCCTCGGTGAGCTGGATCGTGCTCGTCGCGCGGCCCGGCCGCCTGGCGGCGGCCCGGCAGCTGCTGCGCCGCTACCGCATCGCCAAGGCGCTGCCGCCGGTGCGTGGGGGTGCTTTGCGCGCCGAGTCGGTGGCCCGGGGCTTCGCCGCGGTCCCGGCGCAGGCGCGCTGGGTGCTGGTGCATGACGCGGCGCGGCCGTGCCTGACCCCGGCGCTGCTGGCGCGCGCCATCGCCGCGGCGAAGCGGCACGGGGCCGTCGCCTGCGGCCTGCCGGCCGGCTTAACGGTCAAGGCGGTGGATGCGCGGCGGGACGTGCGCCTGACGCTGGACCGGGAGCGGCTGTGGTTCGTGCAGACGCCGCAGGTCTTTCGCCGGGAGTGGTTCGGCCAGGCGCTGGCACGGGTGCTGGGCAACGGCCTGGCCGAATTTCCTGATGACGCCTCGATCGTGGAGGCGGCCGGGTTTTCCGTGCGGATGATCCCGGGGGATCAACTGAACATTAAAGTCACAACGAGAGAAGACCTGCTACTGGCAGAAACGATCCTAGGCAGGAAGCACGCCTAGCGGATAGCGTTTAGCGGATAGGCCCGCCTAAGCGCTAAACGCTCCACGCTCTACGCTAGAAGGGGGGTTCTCTTGATGCGAATCGGCATCGGCTACGATATTCACCGATTCGATGGAAAACGTCCCCTCAAGCTTGGGGGCGTGACGATCCCGCATGCCCGCGGCCTGGCCGGGCACTCGGATGCGGACGTGCTCCTGCACGCGCTGGCCGACGCGCTCTTCGGCGCGCTCGGGGAGCCTGACCTGGGAGAGCAGTTCCCGCCGTCGGACCCGCGCTGGCGCAATGCGGATAGCCGAACGTTCATCAAGACCGCCTGCGCAGCCATGCGCCGGCGGGGCCTGGCCGTCGGCAACGTGGACACGACCGTGATTGCGGACGCCCCGAAGCTCACCGGCTACAAGCGACGGATGAGTCGCGCCATCAGCGCGCTGCTGGGCGTGGCCCCCGGCCAGGTCTCGGTGAAGGGGAAGACGACGGAAGGCCTGGCCCCCGGCAAGGCCGGCATTGCCGCGCACGCGGTGGTGCTCCTCACGGCGGCTCAAGGCTCAAGGCTCAAGGCTCGGGGCAGGAGCCGAGGGCGCTGACCATGGCGTGGCTACTCGTGCTTGGGAGCCTCGTGCTCGTCGGGCTGGTGGTCCGGATGGTGTTCGAACCCGAGGTGAAGGCGTGCTTCGAGCGCGACCCGGCCGCCCGCAACTACCTCGAAGTCTTGCTGTGCTACTCCGGCCTGCACGCCGTGATCGGCCACCGCATCGCGCATACGCTGGAGCGGTGGCGCGTGCCCGTGCTGCCGCGCCTGCTCATGTCCCTCATGCGGGGGCTGACCGGCATCGAGATCCATCCGCGGGCGACCATCGGGCGGGGGCTCTTCATTGACCACGGCACCGGGGTCGTCATCGGCGAGACCGCCGCGCTGGGCGACAACGTCACGCTCTTCCAGGGCGTGACGCTGGGCGGCACCGGCAAAGAGAAGGGCAAGCGCCACCCGACGCTCGGCAACAACGTGGTCGTCGGGGCCGGGGCCAAGGTCCTCGGCAACATCCGCATCGGCGATAACTCCATCATCGGTGCCAACGCGGTGGTGGTGCGGGACGTGCCGGACCACTCGACCGTGGTGGGGGTGCCGGGCCGCATCGCCAAGATCAAGGACAAGCACTTCCACGGCATCAACCTGGACCACACGCATCTGCCGGACCCGCTCACCGAGCGGCTGGAGCGCCTCCAGCACGAGATTGACGCGATCGAGCACCACCTGAAAGAGCACCGCAAGTCGCAGACGCCGGCGTCGTGACCCTCCACCTCTACAACACGCTAACCCGCACGGCCGAACCGTTCGCGCCGCTTGCACCCCCGACGGTGACGATGTACGTCTGCGGCCCGACGGTGTACGACGACCCGCATCTCGGCCACGCGCGCAGCGCCTACATCTTCGACGTCCTGCGCCGCTACCTGGAGTTCTCGAACTTCCAGGTGCGCTTCGTGCGCAACGTCACCGACGTGGACGACAAGATCATTGAGAAGGCGAAACAGCAGACAGGGGACAGGGGACAGGGGACAGGCGACTTGAAGGCGACGTGCGTGGCCGTCGCGGAACGATATCTGCAGCGCTACCACGAGACGATGGACCGGCTGGGCCTGCGCGGGCCGGACCTTGAGCCGAAGGCCACCGAGCACGTCGTGCCAGTGATGACCGATTTCATCGCGAAGCTGCTGATGCAGGGCGCGGCATACGAAGCTGGGGGCGACGTGTATTTTTCGGTGCGCAAGTTCGAGGGCTACGGCCGGCTCTCCAACCGGACGGTGGATGAGCTGCAGGCCGGCGCGCGGGTCGAGCCCGGGGGGCATAAACAGGACCCGCTGGACTTCGCACTCTGGAAGTCGGCCAAGCCGGATGAGCCATCGTGGAACAGCCCCTGGGGGGCGGGCCGGCCCGGCTGGCACATCGAGTGCTCGGCCATGAGCACGAAGTACCTCGGCGAGGCCTTCGACATCCATGGCGGCGGGGTGGACCTGGTGTTCCCGCACCATGAGAACGAAATCGCGCAAGCGCGGGCCGCCGGCAAGCCGTTCGCGCGGTGGTGGGTGCACAACGGGCTGCTGACCGTCAACGGCGAAAAGATGTCCAAGTCCCTTGGAAATTACATCACCGTCAACGATGCTTTGGACGAATGCGACAATAAAGCGGACGTACTGAAGGTATTTTTTCTAGGCGCCCATTACCGCAGCCCTATTGACTACACCCGAGACGGCCTCAAGGTCGCAAGACGCAGATGGCATAACTTTTATCATTTGTACCTTTCCGCAGAAAACTGTTCACATCAGGGTGCCAAGGTGCCAAAAGAATTGCCAGAAGCGCTCAAAGAACTCAGGAAACAATTTATTTCGGCAATGGATGACGATCTGAATACGCCAAGGGCCTTGGCGGCACTAGATGGAATTGTGGGACATGGGTATGAATGCATCAAAGCTCTCTACGGTAGTAAAGTGGAGACTACTGAAGAGATGAGACTGAGGAATGAAGTCCTCGCAGCCGGGGCATTGCTCAAGTCCCTTGGTGAAGACGCACTAGGGGTCTTTGGCAATTTTGGAACAGAGAGTATCCCCGAGCCCATACAACAGAAAGCACGAGAACGAGAAATTGCCAGAGAGAGCAAGAACTTCAAAAAGGCAGACGAGATCCGGAACGAACTGGAAGCGTTGGGGTTCGTTGTAGAAGATACCAAACAGGGTCCGCTTATTATTCGTCGAGGCTGATTAGCTGTCCAGGAGTGGCCGCGGCAAGCCAGGCGAGCGAATGGCGGGTTCAGCCCGCGGAGGCGGACTTCGGTAAGCGTACGGCTGCGCTGTCTGACGAGCGCCCCGACGGCGCGAGGAGTTGCCGCAGCCGGTCCGCCGCAGCGGGCGCCCGGAACCCGCCCCTGAGCGAGCCGGGTTGCCGCGGCCATGAGCAAGACCCGCCGCCCATGATGACGAGAAAAGGCTTCTTTATTACGCTGGAAGGCCCGGAAGGCTCGGGCAAGTCGAGCCAGGCGAAGTTGCTTGTGCGAGCGCTGCGCCGGCGCGGTCAGCGCGTCGTCGCGCTGCGCGACCCCGGCTCGACCGCGCTGGGCCGCGCCCTGCGCCGGGTGCTGCTGCACAGCGACGGCCGGCTCTCGGCGCTGGAGGAAGCCCTCCTGTTCATCGGCGGC
>JACQRG010000028.1 GCA_016206565.1 Candidatus Omnitrophota bacterium
GCCTGCTGGACCTCCACGACGACATACGGCTGCGTGTCGAACGTCAAGATGCCGATCAGATCCTCCGGCTGTAGCTGGTTGACCAGCGCCACGGCGGCGCGCTTGGTGGCCGAGAGCCGCGGACCGATCATTGAAGCGGAGCGGTCAATCAGCATGACGAGGCAGACACGCCGCTTCGCCTCCTGCAACCCCTTCGCTTCATAGATGACGGGCAGCAGCGCGTCGAGCGGCGCGGCCGTGCGGATCTCGTTGGCGATGTCCCCGCCCATGCCCACCGCCACCAGCCCGCCGCCGAAGCGCTCCAGATAGCCGCGCAGCGCCTCCACCTGGTCCGCGCCGAGCGAGGACTTGGGGATGTTGACCAGCAGCACCGCGTCATAGTCGAGCAGCGCACCGGGTGCGGTGGGCAGGTCGCGGGGCCGGGCCAGCGAGATTTCCATCTCGCGGCGCTTCAGCGCATTGGCGACGAACGGCAGGGTGGCCGGCTGATCCGCGACGACCAGCACATGAGCCGGCCCCTCCACGTCGGTGTAGGCGCTGCGCCGCTCATCAATGCGGTCTTCCGGGATGACCAGACGCACGTCCAGCGCCATCGTGCCTTGCTGCACCGCGGGCACGGAGGTGCTCAGCACCTGCCACCCCGGCTGAATGCGCACGCGCTGGCGCTTGACCGGAATGCCGGCCAGGCTGATGGTCAGCTCGCCGACCGTGGGCTGCGGCCCCGGGCGGTAGAGCGAGAGCTGCACGCCGATCGGGGCACCCCGCTGCACGGAAGGGGTGACCGAGAGCTCATCCCACACGGTCGTGGAGGCGCCGAACATCGGCACCGGCTCGGGAAACACCTGCAGCCCCAGCCGGCGCACGTGCGCGAGCACGCTGCCGGCGTCGCCGGCGGTTTCCCGGCCGTCGCTCAAGAGCACCACGCGCCCGCCCTGCTCCGGCGGCAGCTGCCGCAAGGCGGCGAGCAGCGCGGCTTCCACGTTGGTGCGGGCGGCGGGGGAGGTGCTGCGCGCGAGCAGGCGCTCCAGCGCCTCGGGGTTGGCCAGCGGCTCGCGGCCGAACGGCACGAGCAGGCGCGCCTCCGCGTCAAAGGCGATGAGCGCGCGCTGCACCCGGGAGGGGCGCAGCGCCTCCAGGGAGGCGATGCGCCGGGCGATCCAGCGGCGCTGCTGCGCGTCCATGCTGGGCGAGACATCCGCCAGGTAGATGACGTGCTGGGGCCTGGGTTCGGCGCGCCGCGGCGCCGGCGACCAGAGGGTCAGGCACACCAACGCCACGCTCGCCATGCGCGCCCACACGGCGGCGGTGCGCTTGCGGCCGGTCAGCGGTACCGCGCGCCCCAGGCGCCAGATGGCGGCGGCCAAGCCCAGCGTGAGCATCCATTGCCAGAGATTCATCGCAAGAGCGCTTCGTTCTGGGCTGGGGGCTGTGGGTTCTGGGCAACTGCCCTGAGCCCCCCCGGCCCGACCGGGGCGGGCGAACCCTGAACCCTGAACTGCGTGACGGTCGAGCGCGCGCGACGGTTATACAGCCACCACTCGCACAGCAGCAGCGCGAGCACCAGGTAGAGCAGCAGGTCCATCAGCGGCTGCGGCACGCGCGCCGCGGCGGAGGCAGCGGAGGCCGCAGCCAGGTCCGGGCGCCAGGTGGAGGCGCGCTCGAGCAGGTTGGACTCAACCGGATCGAGGAAGTTGGCGGCGCGCGTCACGGTCACACCGCCCTGCGCGATGCGGTACCGGCCGGCCCGGGTCGTCGCGGCGTAGCGGAATATCCCGCCCTCATGCGCCAAGCGCTCCACCTGGCCGTCGGGGCGCTGCACGCTCACCTGGCCCGGCGGCAGGGACGCGACCGCCAGCGGCTCCCCGACGCGTCCCATCTCGGCGCTGCCCATGAGCCAGCGCAGGCTGTTGAAGAACGTCACGACCAGCGGAACCGCATCGGCCGAGCCGGCCGGATCCACCGCCATGGTGACGACGCGCTGCCCGTCCTGCTCGCCGGCCAGCAGCAGCGGGACGCGCCGCCCCTCCTGCACGCCCCAGATGACCGGCTCGCCGAACCCGGCCGCATCCCCCAGCGAACCCAGCGAGGCCGCGACGGTCTCCAGCGGCGGCAGATACGCCGCGATCGGATGGCCGGTCTCGACCATCCAGGCCAGCGCGGACGGCGAAGCGGCCGCGCGCCGCTGAAACCGCACGATGCCGACCGGACGCCTGGCCGGCACCTCCTCGCGGTCGGTCACAAGCAGGTACGGCTGGTCCGGCGCGGGCGGCAGCTCGGCGGCCCAGGAGAGCCCCTCGCAGGCCGAGAGCCAGCGCCCGATCGCCTGCTGGAACGCCGGCTCGTCGGAGAGAACCGCCACCGGCAGGCTCGCCGAGGGCCGCAGAAAGGCGTGCAGCCGGTTGTCCACGGCCAGCGCGTCCTGGGGTGCTGCCAATGCGACCTCCACCCACCCCTGCGCGTCGGCCGGCAGCGCGACGGGGACTTGCTCGCGCGCGTGCGCGGCGAGCGAAAGCGGCGTCTGCGAGAGGGCGCGGCCGTCCTGCGTCGCCGAGAGGCGCGCCTGCTGCGCTGTGGCGGAGAAGTTCTGCGCCGTCGCCAACAGCCGGACCGTGTCCTGGCCGCACAAGGAGCCCTGCGCATCCAGCCCGACCACGGCGGCGTTGGCCAGCGGCTGCCCGACGCTGAGCACCTCGAAGCCATCCGCCAGCCGCGGCGGCATCGGCTCATCGGTGACGACCAGGATCCGGTCGGCCGGGGTCTTGAGGAGCGCTTGCCCGACGTGCACCGCGGTGGCCAGGTTGCCGGGCAGGTCGCTGGGCGACACCGCATCGAGCGCGCGCCGGAGCTCGGCGGCGTCTGCGGTCGGGTGCGGGGTCAGGGTGGCGATCGGCGCGGTGGACACGAGGAACCATGCTTCCTGCCGGCTCTTGCGCGCCAGGCGCGCGCGCAGCAGCCGCCGGGCGCGCTCAAAGGCCCCGGCCAGCCCGGGGCCGGCGCCCATGCTGGCCGAAGTGTCCACGATGACCAGCGTGGTGCGGCTGCGCGCCGCCCAGCGCACCGGCTGGGCCAGTGCTAAGGCGGCGAGCAGCAAGGCGGCCAGCTGCAGCCAGAACAGGCGGTTGACGAGCAGCCGCGAGCGGCGCACGGGGGGACGGCGCAGCAGGTGCTCGAAGGGGATCAGGCTGGAGACTTTGAGCTGGTGCGAGGTCGCGGCCAGCCGCCAGAGCCACACCAGCGCCGGCACCGTCGCCAGCCAAGCCAATCCCCAGGGCGAGAGCAGGTTCATCGGCGAGACGCCACGCTACTGCAGGAACCCGCGGGCCGGCAGCGTCTGCATCAGGCAGGTCTGCAGCGGCTCCTCCACCACGCAGCGCGCAAAGAGGATGCCGTGGCGCTTGCAGAAGCGGATGAGCTGCTCGTTGTGCTGGGCCACGGCTCTGGCGAGCTCCTCCGGGCTGTAGCCGAGCTGATGGGTGGTACCGGTCTCCGTATCCACCAGCAGCCCGCCGCGGAATGTCCGGCCCGGATGCAGCTCTTGCTCGGAGAGCACCTGGATGACGCGCAGCTCCAGGTGCCGGCGCATCAGCACGTGCGCGGCCCGGAAGAAATCGGCCGGCCGCACCATGCCGTCGGTGATGAGGATCGCCTGGCCGCCCCGAAAGCGCAGCGCCGCCGCGGCGCGCTGCATCCAGTCGGCCAGCGCGAGCTCCCCGGCCGGGCGAACCGACGCGGTGGCGTCCACCAGCGACCAGAGATCGCCGCGCTGCCGAAACCGCCGGCTGGCGGCGAGGCGCCCCGGCGCGATCCAGCCCAGGCGCACGTGGTGCCGGTTGGCCAGCCCGACGTAGCCGAGGCAAATCGCCAGCTGCAGCGCGCGCTCGAACTTCTCCGGCGTGGGCAAGCCCATGGAGGCGGTCGCGTCCACCAGCAGCTCGACCGCGAGCTCGATTTCCTCCTTATAGGTCTTGACGAAGAGCCGGTCCAGGCGGGCGTAGAGGTTCCAGTCAATGGCGCGGATGTCGTCGCCCGGCGCGTAGGGGGAGTAGTCGGCGAATTCCACGGACGAGCCGCGGCGGTTGATGGGGAACCGCCCGCCGATGGCGCGGCCGGCGCGCACCCACCGCACCGACAGCTGCAGCGTTTCCAGCTGCCGGATCAGGTCAGCGGTGAGCCACGCGGTCGAGCGCATCGCGCTTTCGGATCAACTCGGTCAGCTCGGTGAGGATGTCCGCGGAGGCGCGCTTCTCCGCTTCCGCCTCGAAGGAGAGGACCACGCGGTGGTTCAGCGCCGGCACGAGCACCGCGTCCACATCCTCGAAGCTCACGTGGACGCGCCCCTGCACCAGCGCGCGCACCTTGGCCCCCATGAGCATGGCCTGTGCGCCGCGCGGCGAGGCGCCGTAGCGCAGCCACCGGGTGGCCGGGGTGGAGGCGCCGGCCTCGCCCGGGCGCGTGGCCGTCACCAGCCGCACGACGTACTCCTCGACCTCGCCGGCCACCAGGACCTCCCGGACCAGCCGCCGCGCCTGCAGGATCCATTCCTGGGCGCGCGCCGCCGGCAGCACGGTGCGCACCGACGGGATGTCCACCACCGTCGTCTGGCGCAGGATGTGGGAGAGCTCCTGCGCCGACGGGTAGTCCACGAAGACCTTGAAGAGGAACCGGTCCAGCTGCGCCTCGGGCAGCGAGAACGTGCCCTCCATCTCGATGGGGTTTTGCGTCGCGATGACGAAGAACGGCTCATCCAGCGTGATCGTCGTGCCGCAACTCGTCCCCTGGTGCTCCTCCATCGCTTCCAGCCGCGCCGACTGGGTCTAGGGCGTGTCGCGGTTGTTTTCGTCCGCCAGCAGGATATGGGTGAACACCGGCCCCCGGGAGAACTCGAAGCTCTTGTGGCCGTTGCGGTCCACGACGAGCTGCGTGCCGAGCACGTCCGCGGGCATCAGGTCCGGCGTGCATTGGATGCGCTTGAACGACAGCCCCAGCGTCTGCGCGAAGGACTTGGCCAGCAGGGTCTTGCCCAACCCCGGCACGCCTTCCAGCAGCGCGTGCCCGCCCGCGAAGAAGGCGATGAGCAGCCGCTCCACGAC
Source organism: Candidatus Omnitrophota bacterium (assembly GCA_016206565.1). Taxonomy (GTDB): domain Bacteria; phylum Omnitrophota; class Gorgyraeia; order Aquiviventales; family Aquiviventaceae; genus JACQRG01. The sequence goes on from JACQRG010000028.1 coordinate 5,091, forward strand.
CGCGGCCTGGCCGACGATGACCCGGCCCAGCTCCGCTTGCATGGCGGCGAACGTCTCACGGAACTCCTCCGGGGTCAACAGCGGCGCGCTCATGGACTCTCCTTGCGTGGTTGGGCGGCTTGCCCCTGCAATCGCTCGAAAATGCTCCGATACTCCGGCGGCACCGGCTGGCGCGAGGCGGCGCGCTCCGCCAGCGGCTGGTCGGAGAGCTGCGCCTCCTGGGCCCGGACCTGCGGCGCAGCGCCGGAAACCTCGCCCGACGGCGCGCCGACCCCGCCGCCCTTGCGCTGGCCTGAAGTGGCCTGGGTGTCGGTCTCGAGCTGGATGGGCAGCGGCTGCGAGCCGCCGCCGCCCAGCGGCTCGGGCGCATCGTAGAGGCTCGGGTCGGTGGTGGTGCCGAAGTTCGGCTGCGGCTGCTGGTTGGGCTGGCTTGCCAGCTGCGTCTCCAATTGTTTGAGCTGGCCGGAGACCTCTTTGAGCAGCTCCTGGATCTCGGCCTTCAGCGCCTCCTGCTGGGCGGCGGAGAGCGTGGCACCCGAGCTGCCGGCCTGCGCGGTGCCTTCGGAAGAACCGCGTTCAGCCCCGGGGCGCGGCTGAGGCTGCCCGGCAGCCGCGGAGCGCGCTCCGGCGTTTTGCTGGCTGCCGCTAGCCTGCTGTGTCTGGTGCTGCTGGGCACCGGCCTGTTGCGCCCCGGCTTGCTGGCCGGCTTGCGAGGCGCGCCCGTCCTGGCTGCCGGAAGACCCGGACTTCCCCTCGGCCTGCGACTGCGCCTGCGACTGCCCGCCGGCCTTGCCCTGGGAGGCGTCGCGTCCCTGCGAGGCTTGCCCATCGCGCCCTGAGGAGGACTGTGATTGCTGGCCGCCGGAAGAATCTCCGGCACCCTGCGAAGACCCTGATGACTCTCCGGAGGAACCACCTTGTCCTTGCTGTGATCCGGACTCGCGATCGTCTTGGGTCGTCGAGGCGGGCGGCTCCTGCGGCGGGCGGCTGGCCAGCTTCACCCCAGGACGCGACGCGCGGCCCAGCGGCAGCAGGAACAGCAACAGCAGCAGCGCGACCAAGAGCAGCGCCGGGCGGTTCAGCGGCCGCGGCATGCGCACCCGCTTGGCGTCAAAGACTTGCTGCGTTTCCTCGAGCAGCCGCGGGTAGAGCGCCGGGGCTTGCGAAACGGCCGCGAACTGCGCGGCCGTCGTCAGGCGCTGCTGCAGCCCCAGCAGCCGGTCCAGATAGGCCGCCGCGCCGTGCGGCGAAACCCAGCGTCGCTGCAGCCGGAGTCCCAGCCATCCAGCACCGAGCGCGGCCAGGAGCAGGGGTGCTCCCGCGCTCCACAGGGGGGCCACCCCAAGCCCGCGCAGCCGCGCGCCCAGCAGCCAGGCGAAGCCGCCGGTGAGCCCGGCCCACACCGCCGCCTGGGCCAAGAGCCTGCGCCGGTAGCGCGAGGTGATGCGATGAATCAGCGTCGTGAGTTCTGCCATGAGCACGTGTGACGAGCGGCGCGGGCCGCGCGGCCCGGCGAGTTAGGGAAGCGCGCGAACGTCGAAGTGGCCGGCGAGGAGGCGGCCGTCCTGCACCGTTTCATCCACCCATACGCGCGTCGGGGTGCCGATGGGCGCCGGGGCGGTCGTCGGCTGCGTCGCGCCGGAAGGAGGGTTCAGCTGCCGGCCGAGGTCAACGCGTTCGCGGGATTCCGTCACTTTGTCCGTTTGATGCTGCACGGCCGCTCCTGCCAGCATGCCGATGAGCGCGCCCAGCGGCGCGCCGATGCCTGGTGCCGCGGCGGCTCCGGCGATCGTGCCGGCGATCTGGCCGACCTGCGCCGGCGCAAAGCCGGCGCAGCCAGCGGCCCCCTGCAGGCAGCAAGCCACGAGCATGGCGCGCAGTCCGGCACGGCGCATTGGTACGGGTATGCTACTCCAAAGCCTCCCTCTTGACAAGCCATGCGGCCGTCGGGACAATGAAGCTGCGTTGTCCTCGACCCATGACCCCAGCTATCGCGATTGACCGCCTGAGCAAGCGCTACGATACCGTCACGGCGCTCGCTGAGATCTCCTTTGAGGTTCAGCCGGGCGAGATCATGGGGTTCCTTGGGCCCAATGGCGCTGGCAAGACCACCACCCTGCGCATCCTCACCGGCCTCATCGCCCCGACCGGGGGCCGCGTGCGTATTGACGGCCTGGACGTGGCCGAGCGCTCGCTGGAGGTGCGCCGGCGCATCGGCTACCTGCCGGAGCACGTCGCGCTGTACCCGGAGCTGCGCGTGCAGGAGTACCTCGCGTACCGCGCCGGCCTCAAGGGTGTGGAGCGCGGCGGACGGCGCTCGCGCGTGGCCGAAGCCATGGAGCGCTGCCGGGTGGCGGAGGTCGCGCGCCAGCTCATCGGGCGGCTCTCCAAAGGCTACCGCCAGCGCGTCGCCCTCGCGGATTGCTTGCTGGCCCGCCCGAAGATCCTGATCCTGGACGAGCCCACTATCGGCCTGGATCCCCACCAGATCCGCCAGACGCGCGAGCTCATCACCGAGCTGGGGCGCACGACCACCATTTTGCTCTCCACGCACATCCTGCCCGAGGTGGAAGCCGCGTGCCATAAGGTCGCCATCATCAACAAGGGCCGCATTATCGCCGTGGACACGCCGCAGCGGCTGCGCATGCGCCTGCAGGGCACCCAGGTGGTGCGGGTCCAGCTGCGCGGGGAGCCCGCCGCGTTCGAATCGCCGCTGCGCGCGCTGCCCGGGGTCGCGCGGGTGGGCGTCTGCGGGCATGTGGACGGCTTCGCCTCGCTCGAAGTCGAGGCGGCCTCCGGTGCTGATGTGCGGGAGCCGATTTACCGGCTGGCGGTCGAGCGCCGGTGGGCGCTGCGCGAGCTCGCCCCGGTGCAGGCCTCGCTGGAAGAGGTCTTCATCCACCTGACGACCACCGAACCGCAGGACGGCGGCTAAAGCCCATGAACCGCTTCTGGGCGCTGACCGGGAGGGAGCTTAAGGCCTTCTGGTGTTCGCCCATCGCGTACGTCGTGGGCGCGCTCTTCCTCTTGATCCAGGGCCTGGAGTTCTGGCTGCTGGTCAACTTCCTGAGCATGCCGCGGCTGGACCCGTCCATCACGATGCCGCAGCTGTTCTTCGGCGGCTTCTACTTCTGGCTCTCGGTGCTCATGCTCGTGCCGCTGCTGACCATGCGCACCTTCAGCGAGGAGAAGCGCACCGGCTCCATCGAGCTGCTCTTGACCGCCCCGGTCACGGACGCGCAGGTGGTGCTGGCGAAATTCCTCGGCGCGTGGCTGGCGTACGCCATCCTCTGGAGCTGCACGCTGGCCTATTTCCTGCTGTTGCGGGCGTTCACCGCGTTTGCGTGGGCGCCGGTGCTGACGGGCTACCTGGGCGTCTGGCTGCTGGGCGGCGTGCTCATCGCCGTCGGCGTGCTGGCCTCGAGCCTGACGCGCAACCAGATCATCGCCGCGGTGATGGCCTTCGGGGCGATGCTGGTGCTCTTCTCGGTGGGCGTGCTCGAGGTGTTCGTGCGCGACCCGGAGGGCGTGAAGATCATCCGCTACCTCTCGCTGCTCGAGCACCTGGGCGGCTTCGCGAAAGGGATCGTGGATACGCGGCCCATCGTCTTCTACGCGACCCTGACGGCGGCGTGCCTGTTCCTCACCGGGCGGGTCGTCGGCCACCCCCGATGGCGGGCCTGATGCGCGCGCCTCGCCTGCTCGCCTCGCTCAACTTAGCCGCCACGCTGCTGCTGCTGGGCGTGTTGTTCATCCTGATCAACTGGGTGGCCAGCCGCCGCTACGTGCGCTGGGACGCGAGCCCGGCCAAGATCACCACCCTCTCCGAGAAGACCCTCCAGACGCTCAAGGCGCTGTCCACGCCGGTATCGGTGGTCGTGTTCTACCAGCCGGGCCAGCGGCTCGCCCAGCTCGTCGCCGACCTGCTGGCGGAGTACGAGCGGCGCGCGCCGCAGCTGACCGTCGAATTCGTGGACCCGGAACGGGACCTGGCGCGCGCGATGCAGCTCGCCCAGGAGCTCAAGTTGGAGCAGGCCAACCTCGTCATCGTGCGCGCCGGCGCGCGGCGCAAGATCATCGAGGAGCCGGAGCTCGCGGAGTACGATTTCAGCGCCTTCTCCGAGCTCGGGCCGCAAATCAGGGCCTTCAAGGGCGAGGAGGCGCTCACCGCCGCGCTGTTGAACGTCACCCAGACGACGCAGCCGCTGGTCTGGCTCGTCAGCGGCCACGGCGAGAAATCCGCTCAGAGCCGCGAGATCACCGGCCTCTCGCAGCTGCAGCGCGCGCTCGAGCAGCAGAACCTGCGCCTGGAAACCGTGACCCTCCTGGAGCGGACCGAGATCCCGAAGGACGTGCAGCTGCTCCTCATCGCGGGCCCGACGCGCGCCTTCGCGCCCTCCGAGCTCGCAGTGCTGCAGCGCTGGATGGACCACGGCGGGCGGCTGCTCGCCTTGCTGGATCCGCTGCAGTCCACCGGCCTGGAGCCGTGGCTCGCCTCGTGGGGGGTGCAGGTGGATCCTGACCTGGTCGTGGACCCGGCCCGGCAGCTGCCGTTTGTCTCGGCCGCCAACCTGATGGTGACGACGTACACCAAGCACCCCATCGTGGAAAAGATGAAGACCCTGATTACCCTGTTTCCGCTGGCCCGTTCGGTCCGCCCCACCCAGCCGCTGCCGGCGTCGCTGACGGTCACGCCCTTGGCCCTCACCTCCGAGGCCGGATGGGGCGAGATGCAGACCGAGCAGGAGACCGCGCAGTTCACCGAGGGCACCGACCTGAAGGGCCCGGTGCCGATCGCGGTGGCGGTGGAGCGCAACGGCGCGCCGCCGGTGCGGCTGGTGGTCGTCGGCGACTCCGATTTCGTCAGCGACAGCCAATTGCTGCAGGTGGGCAATCGCGACTTCCTCCTGGCCGCCGTCAATTGGCTCGCCAGCCAGGAGCAGCTCATCGGCATCGCGCCCAAGACGCTGGAGGCCGTCCGGCTGCAGCTGACGCGCCGGCAGGCCGCCGGCGTCTTTTGGTTCAGCTTCACCGCCCTGCCGCTGGCCTGCGGGCTGCTGGGTGCCTTGATGTGGTGGCTGCGCCGCACCTAGGGCGCGGCCCGTCCGCCATGAAGTGGAAGACCACCCTCCTGCTGCTGCTCGCCGCGGTCGGCGTGGGTTCGTACGTGTCGCTCTATGAGCTGCGCCAGCCTGATCCGGAACAGCGCGAGCGGCGCAGCCGCATGCTCCTGCCAGTCAAGCCGGAGGCCATCACCCGCGTGGACTGGGCCCTGCCGAACGCGACCGCGACCCTGACCCGGGACGACGCCGGCTGGCGCCTCTCCCCCGACGGCCTGCGGGCGGACCCGGAGGCGGTGGAGCGCCTGCTGGATGATCTGACATTCCTCGTGAGCCTGCGCACGCTGGAGGAATCAGGAGGGGAGCTGCTGGCGCTGGGCGCCTACGGGCTAAAGCCGCCGGTCGGGCGGCTGGTGGTGGAGGCCGGCGTCGCCTCGATGACCCTGCTCTTTGGCGAGCGCACCGCGGTGGAGGCCAATCGCTACGTGCAGCTGGCCGGCCGTCCGGAGGTCTTCGTGATCTCGGACCTGCTCTTCGAGAACCTCAGCCGGCCGCCGGAGCACTGGCGCGAGAAGCCGGCCCCGCCTTCAGCCCCGGCCGCGCTCCAGGATAAAGCGCCGGGCGCGCAGGACGCGCTGCAGGACGGTCAAGTGAATGAGGACGGCCAGCAGCAGCAGGGTCCACCAAAAGAGGTCGCGCCCGAGCGGGCGCCAGGGCACCAGGACGCTGGCGGCCAGGCCGGCGAGATAGGGTAGGTTGCGCTCGGCGCGCTCCATCAGGTCCGGCCACTCGGTGTTCGACACCGGCACCTCCAGCGCGGCCCGCGCCTTGGTGTAGCTGACCAGCAGCGAGCCTCCGAGCACCAGCAGGCTCAGCGCCCAGTAGCCGGTCACCGAGGCGACCGCCAGCGCCACGAAGAGCTCCACGTACCGGTCGGCCAGCGCATCCAGGTAGGCGCCGAATTTCGTCACCCGGCCGCTGACGCGCGCCACCGCCCCGTCCAGCCAGTCCAACCCCACCACCAGCAGGCTCAACCCGCAGAACGGCAGGATGGCCCGGGTGCGCACCAGCCACCAGCAGGCCAGCAGGGTCAGCAGCGGAGCCGCCAGGGTGATGGCGTTGGGGGGCACCCCGCTGGCCGCGACTATGCGGGCCAGCGGCTCGATGAGCCGGTTCAGCGCCGGTTTGTAGCGGGTCGCCAACATGGCCACCACCCTATCCCATCCCCCCCCTGAAATCAAGCCAGACACAGCTTGGCGCGCCTCCTGGCAGGGTGGGGCCGCGGCCACCACGGCGAGCGAATATGCGGTTCAGCCCGGGGCGGCGCACGGCTCTGCGAGCACGGCCGCGCTATCTGACGAGCGCCCCTCGGCGCGAGGAGTTGCCGCGGCCGGTGCGCCGCCGCCGGGCGCCCGGAACCGCATCTGAGCGAGCCGGGTGGCCGCGGACCGCCCTGACAGGATCCGCCCTAGTTTGAGGGTTGGCACAGAATATGCTATAATCGCGGCGACTCACCACTCATGTCGCTCCAAGCCAAACAGACAACTCAGCAACGCCTGATCATGGCGCCCAACATCTCCATGGCGCTGGAGGTGCTGCGCATGGCCGCCATGGAACTGCAGACCTTCCTCTACCAGCAGGCCGAGGAAAACCCCTTCCTGGAGCTGGACGAACCCGAAGCCTCCCCCGAAGCATCAGACGCCCCTGACTCGGCCCCCAAAGAGGCGGAGGAAGACTCCGCCGGCTTGGACGCGCAGGAAGATTGGACGGAGAACTGGCGCAACGGCGGGGCCACCGAGGAGGCGGATGAGGAGGAGAACCGGCGCAACCGGTTGGAGCAGCGCCTGACCAAGACCGCGTCCCTGCACGAATCGCTCTGCTTGCAGCTCGGCTGCCAGCCCCTGGGCCAGGAGGAGCGGCGGCTGGGCGAAGCGCTCCTGCGCCAGTTGGATGACTCAGGCTACCTGAGCATGCCGCTGGAGGAGCTTGCCGCCAGCCTCTCGGCGGCCCCGCAGCGCCTCGAGGCGGTGTTGCGGGTCATCCAGCGGCTGGACCCGCCCGGCGTCGGGGCCAGGGACCTGCGGGAGTGCCTGATGCTCCAGCTGGAGCAGGCGGACCAGACCGAGCACCTGGCGTACCGGATTCTCCGGGACCACTTTCCGCTCTTTTCCCAGCACCGCTTAGCCCTGTTAGCCAAGGCGACCGGGGCGACCTCGGCCCAGGTGGAGGAGGCCTGCGGGGCGCTCAAGCGGCTCAATCCGAGGCCGGGCAGCGGCTTCGCTGATGACCTGCCCCCCAGCGTCACGCCGGACTTGATCCTCCACCGGCGGGAGGGCCACTTCGACGTGGAGCTCAACGACGAGGAGCTGCCTCACGTGTTGATCAACCGGCACTACCACCGGATGCTGCGCAACCCGCGCACCCCGCCGGAGGCCAAGGAGTTCCTGGCCCAGAAGTTCCGGCAGGCGAGCTGGGTCATCAAGGCCATCGAGGAGCGCAACGCCACCCTGCTGGCCATCGCGCGCTGCCTCATCAGCCTGCAGCCGGGGTTCCTGGAGCACGGGCCCCGCGCGCTGCGGCCCCTGACCCAGGCGCAGGTCGCCGGCCTGATCGGCCGCAACCCCTCCACGGTCAGCCGCGCCATCGCCGGCAAGACGATGGAGACCCCCTACGGCATCTTCCGCCTGGAGCAGCTCTTCCCGAGCGGCGTGCCGCAGGGCGGCGGCGCCTCGGCGGCGATGTCGGACGAGCAGATCAAATCCGAGCTGGAGCAGCTCGTCCAGCAGGAAGACCCCGGCGCCCCCTTAAGCGACGAGGCCCTGGTGCAGCGGTTGAAGGACCGCCACATCTGCGTGGCCCGCCGCACCGTGGCCAAGTACCGCACGTCCCTCAAGATCCTTCCCGCGTATCTGCGCAAGCGCCCCGCCTAACCACACCACAGCAACGCAGAAGCCCACAGAGACACAGAGGAGGTGCGTACCTCTCTCCGTTCCGTGGGCGACGCGGGAATTACGTGGAATGCGTGGAAGTGGAGGCCGGGGCTTGGCCGAAGGCCAGGCGCAAGTGCCCCAGGGCGGCGCTGGCCAGATCCAGCAGGCGCCGCAGCAATTCGACGTGCTCCGGGGTGAAGCGGCGCTTCGAGTCGCTCGTGCGAAGGTTGAGCACGCCCACCGGCTCTTCCTGAGGGTCCAGCGCGATCGGAGCGACCAGCGAAGAGACCAGCTCCCTGCGCGCCATGCGGCTGGTCAGGCGCGCGTCGCTCGTCCGGCTGTCCAGCAGCAGGATGCCGCGCTGCGTCGTCGCCCATCCCGCCAGCCCCTCGCCCCGCCGCAGGCTCGTGCGCGCGATCACGTCATCGCTTAAGCCCTGCGCGGCGTGAATGCGCAGGCGCTCTTTCGTCGCATCGAAGACCATGACGGAGCCGCCGTCGGCGCGGGTCGCCAGCGCGGCCGCCTCCAAGAGCGACTGCAGCACCCGGTCCGTGTGATAGGACACCACCGCCTGGTCCGCCGTCTCCGGGGTTGGCAGGATGGCGGCCAGCTGCCGGGCCTGGTACGCAAACTGTGCGAGCGCAGTGCTGACCTCCTCGAGGAGGGTCAACACCGAGCGGATGCCCGCAAAGGTGTAGAGTTTGAGCGAGAGGACGAGCGGCCAGAGCTGCTCCGCGTCCACGCCGGTGGCGGCGACGCGGCGCTTGAACTCCAGCTCGTCCTCGCGGGAGCCGACGATCACCGGCCCGATGACGAAGTAGCCGACGATCCGCTCCCACGTCGCACGGATCGGCACGCAGGCATAGGTCACCCCGATGGGGGTGGTCGTGCTGGAGGGCTCGTGCGGCGGGGCGGCGAGCGGCAGCAGCGCTTCCAGCTCCTCGCCGATGCCGAGCAGCCGGATCGCGCGGTCCGCGTCAACGCCGTTGGGCCAGCTAGGATTAGCGAGCAGCTGGTGGGTGGGGCTGACCGTTCGGATCGCCACGCCAAGGACACTGGCGAAGTGGTCCTGCAGCCGCTGCCATCGCTCGAGCTCAATGAGCTCCAGCAGTGCCGGTGACCCGACGTCCCCCGTGCCGCCGCCCATGTTCCCCTTACCGCTTCGTGTCGATGCCCAGCTGCCGGATCTTGTGGTAGAGCGTGGAGCGGTGGATCCCCAGCCGCTTGGCGGCCTCCGAGCGGTTCCACCGGACTTCTTCGAGCACCTTCAAGATCAGGTCGCGCTCTGGCGACTTGAGCGCATCGCGAAGTGCCAGCCGCTCCGCCGCCGTCGGTGTGCTGGTGGCAGCGTCCTCCTCGCGGTCCTCCATCGCCATTGAGGGAGCGTCGGACTGACACCGCAGCTCTTCCGGCAGGTCCTCCAGCTCAAGGCGCGGATGCCTCGAGAGGACCACGGCGCGCTCGATGACGTTCTCCAGCTCGCGGACGTTGCCCGGCCAGCGATAGCGGCGCAGAACCTCCATCGCCTCAGGCGCGATCCCGGTGAAAGTCTTGCCCATCGCTTTGGCGAAGCGCTTCAGAAAATGGTCCGCCAGCAGCGACAGATCCGTGGGCCGCTCGCGCAGCGGCGGCAGCCGCATCGCGATGACGTTGAGGCGGTAGTAGAGGTCCTCGCGGAACTTCCCTTCGGCGACCAGCTCGGAGAGCTTGCGGTTGGTGGCCGCGATGATCCGCACGTCGGTGCGCAGCGTGCGGCTATCCCCCACGCGCTCGTAGAGCCGCTCCTGGATGACGCGCAGCAGCTTGACCTGCAGCGCCTTGCTGAACGCGTCAATCTCATCGAGCAGGACGGTCCCGCCGTTGGCGATCTCGAACCGGCCGGCCTTGTCCCGGATGGCTCCGGTGAAGGCGCCCCGGACATGGCCGAAGAGCTCGCTCTCCAGCAGCGTCTCCGGCAGGGCCCCGCAGCTGATCTCCACGAACGGCTTAGCGCTCCGCTTCGGGTCAGCCAGGTGGATCGCATGCGCGATGACCCGCTTGCCGGTGCCGCTCTCGCCTTCCAGCAGCACGGTCGTCGGGCTCGCCGCCACCGAGCGCACCATCGCCAGGACCTTCTGCATGCCGGCATCCTTGGCGACCACGCCGGCAAAGGGATCCTCCTCGGCGGCAGGGGCCGCCTCGCCAGCCCCCTGGCTGAGCGCTCGGCTGATGGTGGCCTCGAGATCCTCCGGTTGGATGGGCTTCGTGAGGTAGTCGAAGGCGCCCTGCTGGATGGCCTCCACCGCCGAGCCGATGCTGCCGAAGCCGGTGATGAGCACCACGTTGACGTCGGGGTACTGGCTGCGGATGTGGCTGAGCAAGCTGATCCCGTCCACCTGCGGCATCTTCCAGTCGGTGATGACGAGGTGGAAGGCGCGGCGGCGCATGTGCTCCATGGCCTCGGCGCCGTCCGCGGCCATCTCGATGTCGTAGCGCCGGCCCCGCAGCATCTCGTAGAGCGAACCGCGGATGAGCGGGTCGTCGTCCACGACCAGGATGCGGTTACGCTCCATTGCTGGCGGCCTCCACCGGGGCCACGGGGACCTGGATGCGGAACGTCGTGCCCACGCCGGCGCGGCTGGCGAACTCGATGACGCCGCCGGAGCGCTCCACGACCTCCTTGGCGATGATGAGCCCCAGGCCGTTGCCCTGATGGATCGGCTTGGTGGAGAAGAACGGCTCAAAAATGCGGGTGCGGATCTCGTCCGGGATCCCGCTGCCGGTGTCCTCGATCTCGATGACCACCTGGGCGTCGCTGGCGCGCGTGCCGATGGTCAGCGTGCCGCCCCGCGGCATCGCGTCGAAGGCGTTCTTGACGAGATTCACGATGGCGTGCTGCAGCCCGCCGTCCAGGACCGGCGGCAGCGACGGGTCGAACTGGCGCACGATCTGGATGCGCTGGAACTTGGCCCGGTGGTGCACCAGCAGCAGGGCGTCCTCGATGAGCTGGTTGAGGTTGGCGATGCGGTTGACCGGGGTCGTGACCTGGCGGGAGAACTCCAGGAAGGCCCGCACCGCGCGCACCATGCGGTCCAGCCC
>JACQRG010000026.1 GCA_016206565.1 Candidatus Omnitrophota bacterium
CGCCGCTCCTCCACGATGCGCGCGGCCAGCGCCCTGCCGACCCCTGGAAGGCGCTCTAATTCTGCAACGCCGGCCGTGTTGATGTCAACCCGCCTCGCCGCCGCCAGCCGCGCATCCCAGGCCGCGGCTTGTCGCGCATCAACAGGAGCGACCGGCGCTTGCCGCTGCTGCCATGCGATGAAAGCCAGACCAAGCAATGCCACCGTTCCCAGCCAGGCCGCGGCGCGCTGCTCCCCGTCTCTAGTCTCTTGTCTCATGTCTCATGTCTCAAATCACGATGTTGACCAGCCGTTTCGGGACGACGATGACCTGCTTGACCGGCTTGCCGTCGAGGAACTTCTTCACCTGGACATCCGCGAGCACGGTCTGCTTCAGCGCCTCTTCGGACGCGTCGGCCGGCAGGGTCAGCCGGGCGCGCACCTTGCCGTTGACCTGCACCACGTACTGGATGTGCGCTTCGCGCAGCGCGGCCTCGTCCACCGCCGGCCACGGCTCGCAGGCCAGGCTCTCGGCATGCCCGAGGCGCTGCCAGAGCTCCTCACAGAGATGAGGGGCAAATGGCGCGAGCAAGAGTACCAGCGTTTCGACGAGGCTCCGGAGGGTTCGAGGTTCGAGGTTCGAAGTTCGAGGTTCCGGACCAAGCGCGTCATGGAGCGCGTTAACAAACTCCATCATGGCTGAAATCGCCGTGTTCAAGCGAAGGTGTTCAATATCCTCCGTCACCCGGCGGATCGTTTCATGGCGCTTTCGCTCCAGAGCCGATGGCCCTGGGGTTTGGCTCTTGCCTCCAGCCTCCAGCCTCGAACCTTGAACGAGTTCTCCGAGCCGCCACACGCGCTGCAGGAAGCGCGCCACCCCTTCGATGTTGCGCGTGCTCCACGGCTTGACCACTTCCAGCGGCCCCATGAACATCTCATAGAGCCGGAACGCATCGGCGCCGTACGCGGTGATGATGTCATCCGGGTTGACCACGTTGCCGCGGGATTTGGACATCTTTTCGCTGTCCTCGCCCAGAATCAGGCCCTGATTGACGAGCCTGGTGAACGGCTCCGGCGTGGACACCAGTTGCAGGTCGTAGAGCACCTTGTGCCAGAAGCGCGCGTAGAGCAGGTGCAGCACCGCGTGCTCGGCCCCGCCGACGTAGAGGTCCACCGGCATCCAGTAGCGCTCCTTGGCCGGGTCCCAGGCCTGGCGCTCGTTCTTCGGGTCCAGGTAGCGCAGGTAGTACCAGCAGGAGCCGGCCCACTGCGGCATGGTGTTGGTCTCGCGCTGCGCCGCGCTGCCGCACGCGGGACAGGCGGTCTTCACCCACGCCCTGGCCTTCGCCAGCGGGGGCTCCCCGGTGCCGGTGGGCTTGAAGTCCGTCATCTCGGGCAGCGTCAGGGGCAGCGCGGAGGCGGGCAGCGGCACGGTGCCGCACGAAGCGCAGTGGACGATGGGGATCGGCTCGCCCCAGTAGCGCTGGCGGGAAAACAGCCAGTCGCGCAGCTTGTAGTTGACCGCGGCCTGGCCCACGCCGCGCGCGGCCAGCCACTCCGTGATCTTGCCCTTGGCCTCCTCGCTGGGCAGCCCGGAGAACGGGCCGGAGTCATGCATCCGGCCCGGCTCGGCGAAGGCCTGGGTCATGCCGGCCAGCTCCAGCGGCCTCTCCGGCGGCTGGATGACGATGCGCACGTCCAATCCATAGGCCAGCGCGAATTCCAGGTCGCGCTGGTCGTGCGCCGGCACCGCCATGATCGCGCCGGTGCCGTAGGTGGCCAGCACATAGTCGGCCACCCAGACGGGGATGGGCTCGTCGTTGACCGGGTTGACGGCGTAGGAGCCGGTGAAGACCCCGGTCTTCTCCTTGGCCAGCTCGGCGCGCTCCAGCTCGCTTTTGGCCGCGGCCCGCCGGCAGTACTCCTCCACCGGCTGGCGCCGGCTGCCGAGGCTCAGGTGCGGCACCAGCGGGTGCTCCGGGGAGAGCACCAGGTAGGTCGCCCCGAAGAGCGTGTCGGGGCGCGTCGTGTAGATTTTGAGCTCCGTCCGTCCGGCGCGGTTGCGCACGCGCGCGCCGTCGAAGAGGGCTTCGGGCGGCGGCGGGTCGGCGGCCTTGAGCCCGAACCACACCTCGGCGCCGGTGCTGCGGCCGATCCAGTGCCGCTGCATCTCCTTGATGTGCTCCGGCCAATCCAGCGGCTCCAGGTCCGAGAGCAGCCGCTCGGCGTAGGCGGTGATCCTGAGCATCCATTGGCGCATGGGGCGGCGCTGCACCGGATGGCCCTTGCGCTCGCACCGGCCGTCCACCACTTCCTCGTTCGCCAGCACCGTGCCGCAGGACGGGCACCACCAGACCGGCGCCTCGGCCGTGTAGGCCAGCCCGCGCTCGTAGAGCTTCAGGAATATCCACTGCGTCCATTTCACGTAGCCGGGATCCGTGGTGTCAATCTCCCGGTCCCAGTCATAGGAGAACCCCAACCGCTCGATCTGCCGGCGGAAGGTCTCGATGTTCTTGCGGGTCGTCACGGCCGGGTGGGTGCCGGTGTCAATGGCGTACTGCTCGGCCGGCAGCCCGAAGGCGTCCCAGCCCATCGGATGCAGCACGTTGTAGCCCTGCATGCGCTTGAAGCGCGCGACGATGTCGGTGGCGGTGTAGCCCTCCGGATGCCCGACGTGCAATCCCGCGCCGGAGGGGTACGGGAACATGTCGAGGACGTAGAGCTTGCGGCGTGTGGCCTCGCCGTCCACGGCGCGGAAGAGCTTGCGCTCCCGCCAGCGGCGCTGCCATTTCGGCTCGAAGTCGTGAAAAGGGTATGTGTCCGCCATCGGCTCGCTCACTCGGCGGGCGGGGGGGCGGAGAGCTTGGCGTACTGCTCGAGCAGGGCGCGGGTCTTCGGATCTATCTGCATGAACTTCAGGCCGCTTTCCGCCCTGGGGGATTCGTAGCTGCGGCGCGCCGCGGCGACGATCTTGCTCCAGGACACCTCGGCGCTGAGCACCAGCGGGGCGTCGCGGTCGGGCAGCGTGAGCTCGACCTCCATGGCCGAGCCGGCCATCAGCAGGCCGTCGGTGATGACGCACAGGCCCCCGCCGCTGAGGTTCTTCGTGAGCACGCGCCACGCCTTGCCGGTGGCGACGTCCTTCAACAGGATGGTCAGGCGCGCGCCGGCCCGGATGAAGCGCCGCCGATCAGGGTTCAGCGGCATGACCCTCGCCGAGATAGGCCGCCACCGCCAGCGACTCGTTGAGCTCCCGCGCCATCCGCTGGGCCAGGTGGCCGGCCACGCGCTCCAGGTTGCTGCGTTTCATGCCCGTGATCGGCGAGGTCACGATGGATTTGTAGCCGGTGGGCCCCTTGAGGACCCCGGCGATGCGCGAGTTCTTGCGCTCAATCGTCCAGACGACCTCGCCGCTCGCGGGCTCCACCAGCTCCAGTGCTAAGCCCGCCTTGACCGACGAGTGGATCAGGAGGTAGGTGCGGCCCCAACGCGTCACGGTGCCGCGCAGCAGCAGGTCGGCCCGGACGTCCTTCGCCAGCTTCGCCGGCGACAGCGCCTGCGGCAGCGGCTGACCCTCGGCCCATCCCTGCGCCTTCAGCACGGCATCCACCTGGCCGAGCTCCACGATGTCGAAGCGGCCCTCCTGCAGGCCGGCGGCCAGATCCCGGCGCAACACGACCGCGGCGTCCTTCAGCCAGGCCGGGCGCTCGGCGTCAAACGGCAGGACGGCCAGCCGGGGTACATCGGCGCCCTTCGCCGGCGCGCGGGCCGCCGGCAGGCTCATGGGAGGATTCGGAAACCCCTCCAGGGCCTGCCGGGTCGCGGTCTCGGCCACACGCAGGAACTTCACCTCGGGGGGCAGGTAGCTGCGCACCTGGTCCTTCACGAAATCCACGACCTGGCCTTTCTTCACCAGCGCCCCGCCCCGCTCGGCCGCCTTCACCCGCGTGCGCCAGAGCACCTCGCCGCTGGCGGTATCCGCCATCTGCAGCGATGCGATCAGGCTGGTCTCCGTATAGAGGGGGGTATTCAGATGCAGCACCCGCTGCAGCTCCGTCGAGATCACGGCGTCCACGCCCAGCGCCTTGCCCAGCTCCTGGGGCGAGGCCTGCCGCCACCGCTCCTCTTCCAGCGGCCCCCAGGATTGAGCCAACCGCGCATCCACCTCGGCGAGCTTCAGGTCCTCATACCCCAGCGTGGAGAATCTTTGCGCGAACGTCTTGCGAAAGGCGTCGCGTCCGACCCGGTGGTCGCTGGGCACGCCCTCCTGCGCCGGCCGGTCATAGGCATAGGTGATGACGAACGGCAGGATGGCGACGCGCTTGGGGGGATGGTCGAGGAACCCTTCGCGCACGTAGGCCTTGCCGCCGCAGCCTAAGGCCAGCCCGAGGGCCGCGCACGCCGCTGCCGCGCGCCTTAGACGCATCACGCGCCTCCCATGGACGCCGCGGTGACATCCGCAAAGTAGCGGAGGAGCGCCGCCGTGAACACCACGCCGAGATAGACGCCCAGCACCGCCTGCGCCACCCCGAAGAGCGCGCCGACCACCAAGCCGGCGGCGCCGCTTAAGCCCCCGAGCACCGCGCCCACAAGCGCCAGCGCCCACTGCGCGCCACCCAGCAGGACCGTCAGCACCGCCCCCAAGCCGAGCAGCCGCCACCAGTGGCCGCGGCTGGCCCGCCAGCTTGCTCGCAACGCCGCCAGCGGACCCAGGCGCCGTGCGGCAATCGCCACCCACCAGAAGACCAGGCGCACGCTCAGCCAGATCACACCCACTCCAAGCGACACCAGCACCAGGAGTGCCAGCGCGTCCAGCAACAGATCCGGAATCCGCCCGGCCAGCAGCGAAAGCGTCCAGGTCACCAGCACGAATCCCGCGAGCAGCGCCAGACCGGCCGCCAATGAGAGCAGCGCCGCGCCCAGTAACCCGCCGAACGCCTGCGTGCCGGCGCGCCAGACCAGCGCTAAGCGGGCCGGTTGGGACGCGGCCAGGGCCGAGAGATACCCGACCTGCCCGCCGTAGAGCCACAGGCCGGCCGCGGCCAGCACCACCGCGCATGCGAGCGCCACAGGCCAGTTGCGCGTCACCCATGCCTCTTCCGCTTCCTGAGCTTGCCGGCGCTGCGCCTGGATGCGCTCCAGCTCCGGCGTGATCACGTACTCGGCCGCGTCAGGCTCCAGCGGCGGCGAGGATACCGGCGCCAACACCGCAGGAGGTTCAGGGCTGGCCATCTGGTCGAAGAGGTCGGGGGGATTCCCTGCCGGCGGCGAAGCCGTCGGAGGGGGGGCCTGTTCCGGCGCCGGCGCGGCGGGCTCGACAGGAACCGGGGCGGGCCCCGGCCCGACCGGGGCGGGCGCTTCCACAACGCCTTCCTGTGGAGCGAGGAGAGACGCAGGCACGCCGGTGGCTAAGACCGCCAGCAGCACCGGCAGGCCGATCAGCAGCCAAAACCCCAGCACGAACCCAATGAGCGGCCAGCTGCGGTTCGCCGAGGCGAACCCGTGCTGCACCGACCGGACGATTCCTGGTGGCATCCGTCCTCCTTCTGATGATTAACGACCGCGCATCGCCAGCCGCCGCGCCGACGCGAGCGGCAGGTACAACATGACGAAGAACACCAGCGCCAAGCCCTCCATCCCCACAATATACCAGGGCCAGGGACCGAGCACATCCAGCAGGCTCGGCTGCGAAGGCTTGCGGGCCAGGTAGCCGTAGTTGGCGCCCCACAGCCCGTTGATCAGCCCGGCCGCGGCGGCGTAGAGGTTCGTCACGCCCCAGACGCGCGCCACCGAGCCCCACGTCGCCTGCACGCGGCCGGTGACGGCCAGATACACCGACAGCAGCACGACGCCGCCGTGGCTCAAGAAGAAATGCATCGCGCTGCGCGCCGGCAGCCCGACGTTCAGATCCGGCGTGGCCAGCGCCTGAAAGCTGCCGGCCAGGCCCCAGAAATAGATCAGCTCGCAGGCGCGCGGCCGCAGCGTCCACAGGGCCCAGGCCATGAGCCCGACCGCCAGGTCGCACAGCTGCAGCGGCACGCGCACCACGCCGTGCGCCGCGGCCCAGGACCACGAGAGCAGCTCGTTGCCGATGAGCGCGACGGCCAGCAGGCGCCGCGCGAACCGATCTTCACGCCCGCGCAGCCATCGAGCCGCCACCAGCAGCGCGGCCGCCGCCGCGGCCACGATCAGCAGCACCGCGCGGTGGCCGGGCAGGCCCATCAGCCGCCAGCGAGCCGCTTCGCCCAGAGCCGCGCTTCGCGCGCCACCGCCAGCCGAAACGGCTGCTGCCCGCCCAGGCGCGGCCAAACCTGCTGCCAGGTGCTCAGCGCCGTCTGCAGATGGGCCAGCAGCTCGCGCCGTGCCGCATCGCGCTCGCCGGCGGCGGCCGCGCCGCAGAGTGTGTGCGCGCGCTGCAGGTGCTGGCACAGCGCGGCTTCGGAGCGCCCGGCCTCGATGTCACCGGCGACGTCAAGGAATCCTTGCGCCAGGCGCTGCCGCGCGCTCACGGCGGCCCTCCAGCTGTCTGACCGTGGCGAGATTGCGCCGATCATCCTGTTGGGTCTTCTTCGGCGTCTCGAGGATGCGCGGCACGCCGCGCAGGCGCGGGTGGGTGACGAGGCGCCGGAACGCCTCCAGGCCGATGTGGCCCTGCCCGATGTGCCAGTGCCGGTCCACCTTGGAGCCGAGCGGCGCCTTGGAGTCGTTGAGGTGGAGCAGCCGCAGGTGCGAGAGCCCGACGGCGGCGTCGAAGGCGTCGAGCGTCTCGTCCAGCCCCTGCGCGGTATGGATCGGAAAGCCCGCCGCAAACAGGTGCGCCGTGTCCAAGCACACGCCCACGGCCGCCTTCGCCTCCACGCCGGCGCGCAGCGCGGCCAGCTGCTCGAAGCGCTCGCCCAGGGCATGGCCGCAGCCGGCGGTGTTCTCCAGCAGGATCATGGTCGGCCGCGACGGACGCTGCAGGGTGCGGTTCAGGGCCTCGATCACGCGCGCGATGCCGGCGGCCTCGCCGGCTCCGGTATGGCTGCCGACATGGGTGACCAGGTAGTCGGCCTGCCATGCGGCGGCGCGGTCATATTCTTCTTGGTAGAGCCGCAGCGAAAACGCCCACACCGAGGCCTTGGGAGAGGCCAGATTGATGATGTAGGGGCTATGGATCGCCAGCGGGGCGATGTCCGCCGCCTGGCGCGCCTGGGCGAACTGCCGCAGCTCTTCGGCAGATCGCCTCGGCGCCGGTCCGCCGCGCGGGCTGCGGCTGAAGATTTGCATCGTGGTGCAGCCCAGCCGCCGGGCCCGGGCGGCCGCTTCCAACAGGCCTCCCGCGATGGAGACATGGACACCTAACCTCATGAGCGCGCTTATCTTAACACGCACCTGTGCCGACGGCAACGTGGCCGCCTGCATTGACACCCTGCGCGGGCGCGTGCTATGGTAGAGCTTCGGTTCTCGCCCTCGGGGCAGTAGCTCAGTTGGGAGAGCGCGTGAATGGCATTCACGAGGTCAGGGGTTCGATCCCCCTCTGCTCCAGTTCTCGTCTTCGCTCTCAGCCTGGGCATCCTTCCCGCAACCGGCCATGCCGCCCACGTCAACGTCATCGAGCTGGATAACCGCATCATCAGCCCGGTGACGCAGCAGTACATTGAGGAGGCGGTCTCGCGCTCCGAATCCGACGGCGCGGTGTGCCTCGTCATCCGGCTCGACACGCCGGGCGGCCTGCTGGAATCCACCCGCGCCATCGTCAAGCGCATGATGAACGCCGCCGTGCCGGTCGTGGTCTACGTCGCACCCTCCGGCTCGCGGGCCGGTTCGGCCGGCGTGTTCATCACGATGGCCGCGCACGTCGCCGCCATGGCGCCCTCCACGAACATCGGGGCGGCGCATCCGGTCACGGTCGGCGAGGGCGGCGGGCCGGTGCGCCGGCTCATCAAGCGCATCCGCCATGGGGACGAGGAGGAGAAACCGTCCCGCCGCAAGACCGAGGTCGAGGAGACCATCGAGGAAGAGCAGGACCCCATGGCCGAGAAGATCATCAACGACACCGTCGCGTGGATCACCACCATCGCCAAGGCGCGCGGCCGCAACGAGGCCTGGGCCGCCAAGGCGGTGACCGAGAGCTTCTCGGTCACCGAGGCCGACGCCGTGAAAGAGCGCATCGTGGACCTCGTGGCGGCGGATCTGCCGGACCTGCTCGCCCAGTTAGACGGCCGCCGGGTCGTCCTGGCCGGCCAGCCGGTGGAGCTGGCCACCGCCGGCGCGCAGGTCGTCGAGCTGCCCATGAGCCGGCGGCAGGAGTTCCTGATGGTCATCACCCATCCGAACGTCGCCTACCTGCTCATGATGCTGGGCACGCTGGGCCTGGTCTTCGAGTTCACGCATCCCGGCATCGGGTTCCCCGGCATCGCGGGACTCATCTGCCTGCTGCTGGCCCTCTATGCCTTTCAGGCGCTGCCGGTCAGCTACGCGGCGGTCGCGCTCATCGCCGTGGGCCTGGGGCTGCTCATCGCCGAGGCCATGGTCATCAGCCACGGCCTGCTGGCCCTCGGCGGCGCCATCGCGCTGACCCTGGGCAGCCTGATGCTCTTTGAGACGCCGGACCCGAACTTCCAGGTCTCGCTGCAGGTCATCGTGCCCGCCGTGGTGACGCTGGCCGGCTTGCTGCTCTTCGTCGTGCAGCGCGCGCTGCGCGTCCAGCGCCAGCGGGTGACGACCGGGGCGGAAGGCCTGCTCGGCGCCTCGGGGGTGGCGTCCACCGACCTGCATCCCGACGGCCAGGTGTTCCTGCACGGCGAAACCTGGTCGGCCACCAGCCCGCGGCCCGTCAAACGGGGCGCTGCCGTGCGCGTGACGCGCGTGGAAGGCTTGCGTCTGACCGTCGAACCCGTAAACCGTGGAGGCGCCTGATGCCGTTGATCGGAGGATTGGGATTCCCTTTGGCCCTGGTGGTGTTCTACGTGTTCAATTGCGTCAAGGTCCTGCGCGAGTACGAGCGGGGCGTCGTGTTCCGGCTCGGGCGGCTGGTCGCGCGGCCGCTGGGCCCGGGCCTGACGTTCATCATCTGGCCGATTGACCGCCTGGTGCGCATCAGCCTGCGCACCGTCACCCTCGACGTGCCGCCGCAGGATGTCATCAGCAAGGATAACGTGTCCATCAAAGTGAACGCGGTGATTTACTTCCGCGTCATGGACCCGAACCGGGCGGTGGTCGAAGTGGAGGACTACCTCTTCGCCACCTCCCAGATGGCGCAGACCACCCTGCGCAGCGTGCTCGGCCAGGTCGAGTTGGATGAACTGCTCGCGCAGCGTGAGCAGCTCAACCAACGGCTCCAGGCGATCCTCGACAAGCAGACGGATCCCTGGGGGATTAAGGTCTCGGCGGTGGAGATTAAGCACGTGGACTTAGCCGACGAGATGCGCCGCGCGATGGCCCGCCAGGCCGAGGCCGAGCGCGTCCGGCGCGCCAAGATCATCGGCGCCGAGGCGGAGTTCCAGGCGGCCCAGAGGCTGGTGGACGCCGCCCGGTTGATGCGCGAGGAGCCGATGTCGCTGCAGATGCGCTACCTGCAGACCCTGGCCGAGATCGCCACCGAGAAGAGCTCGACCATACTTTTTCCCATCCCCATTGACCTCATCAAGCCCTTCCTCGAGAATAAGCGATGACCGGCGCCGAGGTGGCGGAACTGGCAGACGCGCGGGTCTCAAAAACCCGTGACCGCAAGGTCATGAGAGTTCGATTCTCTCCCTCGGCATTTTGTTACGCGGAAGGGCGCGCGGGGTCATGCGACGCATCTTGTTGATTGACGACAACCAGGATTTCCGGGACGTGCTCAGCGCACGGCTGCAGCGCGAGGGGTATACGGTCACCGCGGTCGCCTCGGGCCAGGAGGGCCTCAAGACGCTGGTCGGCCAGGCGTTCGATCTGGTGCTGCTGGACATGCTCATGCCGGAGCAGGATGGGATTGAAACGTATCAGGCGATGCGCGCCGCGGACGCCACGCGCAAGGTCCCGGTGATCCTGATGACCGGGATGGCCGTCGAAGGCCACTGGGAGCCGCTGCCGTATGAAACCGATGGCGCGGCGTTCGTGATGGGCAAGCCGTACGACCTGTCGTTGCTGGTGGCCCGCATCACCCAGCTGCTCACACAGGCCAGCGGAGGGATCTAGCTCGCGGGAGAGAGCGCCGGGGCGGCGGCGGAGAACGCCCCGATGCGGCGGAACCGCTCGTAGCGCCGCTCCAGCAGCGCCTCCGGCGGCATCGAATCGGCCAGCTTCAAGAAGCGCAGCACCGAGGCGCGCACCAGCTGCGCGACCATCTCCGGATCGCGATGCGCCCCGCCCAGCGGCTCCTGGAGCACTTCGTCCACAATCCCCAGCTGCATCAAATCGTGTGACGTCAATTTCAGCGCCTCGGCCGCCTCCGGCGCGCGGGCGCGGTCCCGCCACAGGATGGCGGCACACCCTTCCGGCGAGATCACCGAGTAGTACGCGTTCTCCAGCATCGCGGTCCAGTCGCCCACCCCGATGCCCAGCGCTCCGCCCGACCCGCCCTCCCCGATGACGCACAGGTAGACCGGCGTGCGCAGGCGGGCCATCTCGCGGATGTTGTGCGCGATGGAGTGCGCCTGCCCGCGCTCCTCCGCCCCGATGCCGGGGTAAGCACCCGGGGTGTCAATGAAGATCAGCACCGGCATGCGGAACTTCTCGGCCATGCCCATCAACCGCAGGGCCTTGCGGTAGCCCTCCGGGTGGGCGGAGCCGAAGTTGCGCATGAGGTTCTCTTTGGTGTCCCGGCCCTTCTGGTGGCCTAAGACCAGGCAGGGTCGTCCCTCGAACTTGCCCACGCCGCCGATGAGCGCGCGGTCGTCCCCGAAGAGCCGGTCGCCGTGCAGCTGGACGAAGCCGCTCAGGAGGGCCGCGCAGTAGTCGAGCGTGTAGGGCCGTTCCGGATGGCGCGCGAGCTGGACGCGCTGCCAGGGGGTGAGGGTGCCGTAGATCCTGCGCTTGAGCTGCTCCAGCTGCACCTCGAGGCTCTTGACGGCCTCCGCGCGTTTCGGGGCCTCGGAGCCCTTGCGGGCCTCCTGGAGCCGGTGCTCCAGCTCGGCGATGGGCTTCTCGAACTCGTAGCGGTAGCCGTTCATCCCGACGCTAGTCAACAATCGTGACCTCGGCCCCGACCGGCACGATGGCGAAGAGCTCCTCTACGTCCGCGTTGGTCATGCGCACGCACCCCGCGGTCACCTGCTGCCCGACGGCGTCAGGCTCGGTGGTGCCGTGGATGCCGTAGCCCTGCTTGCTGATGCCCATCCAGCGCGTGCCCAGGATGTTTTCCGGGCTGTCCGGCGGCACGACCGCGCCCTGCTTGTACCACACGGGATTGACGATCTTGTTGGTGATGGAGAAGGTGCCGGTGGGGGTGGAGTTGTCCGTGCCCGTGGCCACCCGGTACGTTTTGATGAACTGGTCCGCCTCGGTGAGCAGCAGCTGGTTCTGGGACTTGTCCACGACGATGCTGAAGCGCGCCTTCGGCACCTTGAGCTTTTGCTGGGGGCGGATGACGTCGTTCTTGAGGCTGTTGGCGCGCTTGATGAACTCGACGGTCGTGCCGTTGGCGCTGGCGATGCGGCCCAGCGTGTCGCCCTGGCGGACCTGATGGACCTGGTCGAGGTCGGTGATGGTCGGCGAGAAGAGGAGGCTCACGTTCACGTTGCCGAGCCGCTCCTGGGCCTGGGCGATGAGGGGGGATTCCGGGAATTTCTCCAGCAGGGTGCTGTAGGCGCGGCGCGCCTCCACGTACTGCTGCTGCGCCTCGTAGACCTGCCCGAGCTTGAGCAGCCCGTCATCCGCCGCGCCGGCGTCGGGGTAGGTCGCGATGAGCTCTTCGAGGCGCGCCTGCGCCGCCGGCAGGTCGCCGCGCTGCAAGGCGCTTGCACCCTGCGCGAGCAGCCGCTGCGCCTTGCCGCCGATCCAGCCTTGCTGTCCGGCGACCACCAGCAGCGCGAGCGCGGCGATGGCTGCTGCGCCTGCCGCGACCCACACGATCACTTGCCGACGCATCCCCGACCCTCCCACGTTGTCCTGTGGCGTCCTAGCGCAGCGCGAAGGCGGTCGCCAATCCGACGCCCATGCCCGCGATGACCTCCACCGGCGTGTGCCCCAGCAACTCCTTCACCCGCTGCTCCCGCATGCGGCGCTTGAAATACATGTCCTCGAGCATTTTGTTCAGGACTTGCGCCTGCCGCCCGCTCCAGCGGCGCACGCCCTGGGCGTCAAAGAGCGTGATGACCGTGAAGGCCACGGCGGCGGCGAAGAGGGGGGAGTCAAATCCATTCTGGAAGCCGATGGAGGCGCTCAGGGCGGTTACCCCGGCGGCATGGGTGCTGGGCATGCCGCCGGTGGTGATGAGCCACCGGAAATCGAAGCGGTGTTGGCGAATCACGCCGAGCGTGATCTTGATGCCCTGCGACAAGAGGCAGGCCGCGAGCCATGCCAGGAAGGTGCGGTTCGCGGCCCACGCCTGCCACACCGACCCCATGGAGTCCGATTATTCCGACTGGACGTCGAGAACTCTCACGTGCAGGCGGGTGCGCGTGCCCAAGGTGGAGACGCCCTGATGGATGACGTAGCCTTGGTTGTCGGAGGCCAGGACGGTCCGGTCCGAGTCGCGCGCGGTCTGGATACGCGCCTTCCACTTAGCCCAGCGCTCGTTCCAGAGCTTGCGGCGGACATCGCGGATCGCCAGCTGCAGCTCCTTGATGGACGAGAGCCGCGCCTCAAGCTGGCGCTTCTCTTCCTCGACGCTCGCCAGGCGGGCCTCCATCGAGGTGGCGCGCTCCTGCAGCGTGACGTGCGTCTGCTGCAGGTCGCCCAGCTCAGCCAGCGTCTTGTCCAGCTGGCCGCGCGCGAGCGTCAGCTCCTGCTCCAGGCCCTCGATGTCCGCGGCCTGATCAACCACGGTGCGCTTGGCCTGGCCGAGCTCGTTGCTCAGACGGCC
Organism: Candidatus Omnitrophota bacterium; assembly: GCA_016206565.1. Lineage (GTDB taxonomy): Bacteria > Omnitrophota > Gorgyraeia > Aquiviventales > Aquiviventaceae > JACQRG01. The sequence continues at coordinate 12,967 of JACQRG010000026.1, forward strand.
CTGCTCCCCCTGCAGCTCGGCGATGGTTCTGCGCGCCTCGTCATAGGTGGCGGCCAGCTTGTGCTTGTCCTGCTGCAGCGAGGCCGTGCGCCAGGCGCTTAGGCCCAGCAGCGCCAGGACCACCAGAAGGACAATTCTCCCTCGGCGTTGTGCCATGCTGGAATACTCCTTTCCCCCTCGGCGGGTCAAGTGAAAGTGTTACCATAATAGCCAATTTCCCTGAGCCTGGCAAGCCTCTTTTTTCCACCGGCCACAGGCCCCTTGACGGGCCGGGCGCATCATGCTAGTCTGGCCGAGCTTGCCTTCCGTACCTCCCGCGCACCACCCAAGACCCGTACCCCCATGCTGGCCAGAACCCTGTCCTATACGACCATCGGCCTGGAGGCGCTCCCGGTCGAGGTGGAGGTGGATGCCGGCCGCGGCTTGCCTGCGCTGGCCATCGTCGGCCTGCCGGACCAGGCGGTCAAGGAAGCGAAGGAGCGGGTCCGCACCGCCCTGCTTAACAGCCAGTTCGAGCTGCCCTCGGTGCGTTTCACCGTCAATCTCGCGCCGGCCGACGTGCGCAAGGCCGGCGGGGTCTTCGACTTGGCCATCGCGCTGGGCATGCTGGCCGCCTCCCGGCAGCTCGACCCGCACGCGCTGGCCTCGGTCGCGGCCCTGGGCGAGCTGGCCTTAGACGGCAGCGTGCGCCCGGTGCCCGGCGTGCTGCTGATGGCGCGGGCGGCGCGGCGGCGCAAAGTGCCCCTGCTGGTACCCTGCGCCAACAGCGCCGAGGCTGCGCTGGTGGAGGGAGCGGTGATCCTTCCGGTCGCCTCCCTGCGCCAAGCCCTCGAGCACCTCAGCGGCGAGCGCCCCCTCGCGGCGGCGGCCCCTCCGCGCCGACGAGCACCGCGGCCCGGCGGCGCCGAGGACGCGGACTTTGCCGACGTGCGCGGCCAGGCCCATGCCAAGCGCGCCCTGGAGGTGGCGGCCGCCGGCGGGCACCATGCCCTGCTCATCGGCCCGCCGGGCTCCGGCAAGACGATGCTCGCCCAGCGCTTCCCCGGCATCCAAGCCGAGTTGACGCGCGAGGAGGCGCTCGAGGTCACCATGATTCACAGCGTCGCCGGATTGCTCGATGGCCAGCCGCCGGTGGCGCGCCGGCCGTTTCGCTCACCCCATCACACCAGCTCGGCCATCGCGCTCATCGGGGGCGGCTCCGAGCCTAAGCCCGGCGAGATCTCGCTCGCGCACCACGGCGTGCTGTTCCTCGACGAGCTGCCGGAGTTCCACCGCGACGTGCTGGAGAGCTTGCGCCAGCCGCTGGAGGAGGGCGCGGTGCGCATTGCGCGCGCCCGGCGGTCGGTGAGCTTCCCGGCGCGCTTTACACTGCTCGCCGCCATGAACCCCTGCCCGTGCGGGTTCCTCACCGACCCGTCCGGGCGCTGCCGGTGTCCCAGCACCGCGGTGGCGCGCTACCTGGGCAAGCTCTCCGGGCCGCTGCTGGACCGCGTTGACCTACACGTGGACGTCCCAGCGGTGCCGTTTGATGCGCTGACTCATCCTCCCAGTGGAGAGACGTCAGCTCAGATTCGCACGAGGGTACTCAAGGCGCAACGGTGGCGGAAAAAACGGGGTCAGAAGCCTACGAACGCCCAACTGACCTCGAAGGAATTGAAGGCGCACTGTGCACTGACGCCTGAAGCGGTGGGATTGCTCAAGTCGGCGATGCGGGAGTTGACGTTATCTATGCGGTCGTACACGAAGCTGCTGAAGATTAGCCGGACGATTGCCGACTTGGCCGCGTCAGACCACATCCTGCCCGAGCATATTGCCGAAGCCATCCAGTACCGCAGCCTGGACCGCCAGCTGTGGATGTAATGCAAACGACCGTGCCAACTACCTCGGTAGCTGGCGCCTTTCCCTTTCCGGAGTTGGAGTGAGGAGTTAGGGCCGCCGGGGCTGGCGGTAACGTGCCTTATCGAGCCGGGAGGAGGTCTCCACCAGGCGGGCGTGAATCTCCTCCAGCAAGCCGGGTCGCAGCACCCCCTGCTGCTCAGCCAGCACGGTCCAGGCCGGGCACAGCGGATCTTCTCGGAACGTCGAGTACCGGTGGAGGTCCTGGCTGATCGAGATGAGCCCGGTGGCGTAGTCCATCGCGGAGTACGCACTGCGGGTGGCACAGCCGCCCCGGCAGAGGTCGTGCTTGTTCAGGTCGCACACGTCGGGGTTGCAGACGTATTCCCCCACGCCGGCCTGAAACTCCTCCCGGTACGTCGCCAGCTTCTCCGAGTCGGCGATGTCGGCCAGCTCCTCCTCGTTGATGTTGCCGAAGATGTACCGATCGGTCCGCATGGGGTCGTTCGGATCACCGGCGGGCGACTCGGAGCAGGCGGTCACTAAGCCGCTGCTGCGGACGTGCAGCCCGGACAGATTCCGATTGCACGTCTTGTTCTTCGGAAACGCCGACCAGGGGGTCCAGGGATCGTTGAATTCGTCCCGGTCGATCCGGGCGATCAGGTCGTAGAGAACCTTCACGTGAGGTGAATGGATCCCCGCCTCCTGATCCTCCCCGACGGCGTTGCCGCAGTAGTGGACCGGCACGATGGAGTGCTCCATGCCGTGCTCCTTCACCCAGAAGTGCAAGTCGATCATCCCCTCGAAGGTGGTGTGATCGAGGACGGAGTTGACGACAATCGGCAGATCGTTCCGGACCCCGTATCCGGCGTCCCACAAGTTCCGGTAGCCGGCCATCATCTGACGGAACGCCCCCCGCGTCTGCAGCTTGTAGTCCTGGAGCTCCTCGTCCAACGTGTCGCCCTTCGCGCAGAGGCCGATACGCCGCGACGCGAGCTTCGCGGCGATCGCCGGCGTGATGAGTGCGACGTCATCGAAGGTCAGGATCTTGACCTCCTTCCCCGCCTCCCGGTAGGTCGTGAGGATGCAGTCGACGACGTCGAAGAAGCCCTTCTGCGCCTGCCGATCCTGGTACATGAGCGGCTCCCCACCCGTCAGGATGAAGAGCTTCGTCCCGATCTTCGCCGCCTGCCGGATTGTGGCCTCGAGCCGCGTAAAGCTGAGGGACTCGGTCGCCAGCGGGCCGCTGGCGGCGAAGCACCACGTGCACTTGAAGTTGCACCGCTTCGTCAGCATGAAATCCAGCGATGTAATCTTCACGCCCTGCTGGATCCACTCGCGGATCTTCGTTGGGGCTACACCTCCCATTCCCGGATCCAGCTCCACCCGCTCGGACCGGATCCGGCGGATGTCGTTGAGCTGCTCGGGCATCAGGGCATATACCCTCTGGCCCGGCTGGGGCTTTTTGAGGGGCGCGGTGAAGATTGGCTCCCGCTTGAACAGCACGAGGTTCTGGTACTTCGCCGGAAGGGGAATCGCCATGCGCGGAGATTACCGAGGGGCTCCGCCTCTGTCTATGACATATATCATGCAGGCTCGCGCCAGCGATCACTCAGCGGAGAGGAACGCGGACCGATCTATTTTTCCGGCTTGCCGATGTCGTGGATGCCGCACTCGGTCTTATCGGTGCCGGCCCAGCGGCCGGAGCGCGGGTCCTTGGGGTCCACGGGCTTTTGCGTGTGCAGGGCGCAGCCGATGGAAGTATAGCCTTTCGCCCAGAGCGGGTGGTACGGCACGTCGTGGGCCTTCATGTACTCGACGATCTGCTTCGACGTCCAGGCCGCGATCGGCGCGACCTTGACCAGGCCGGTGGCGAGCACCTCGACGATGGGCGTGTCGCGCCGCGTCGTGGCCTCCTCCCGCATCAGGCCGGCGATCCAGCACGTTAAGCCCGCCAGGGCGCGCTGCGTCGCCTCCCGCTTATACTCGCCGCAGCAGTACCGGTCGTCAATGGGCTGCGTGGCGTGCTGGCGCTTCAGGCGGGCGATCTCCTCGTCGGAGAGGCGCGTCCTAAAGACGCTCAGGTTGAGGCGCCAGCGCGTGCGCAAGTCCTCGATGAAGGCCAGCGTCTCCGGGAACAGGAACCCGGTGTCCACCATGCGGATGCTCAACTGCGGATCCGCCGGCAGCGCCATGTGGATGAGTGCCGCGCTGTCCGCGCCGAAGGAGGAGGTCAGGGCGACGTTGGGGCGAAACGTCTCTATCGCCCACCGGATGATCTCGGTGGGATGCGCGCGCTCGAACTTGGCGTTGAGCGCCTTGACGTCTGCTGGCGTGAGCGTCGTCGCGGTCATGCGCTGTCCTAGTGGCGCGCGGCTTTGGCCTGCGCCTGCTTCGGGATCCAGCCGTGCTGCTCCAGGTAGCCGAGGATCGTCCGGAGACTCTCCTCCTCCGACTCCTGCTCGGTGTCCACCAAAATCTCCGGATGCGCCGGGGCTTCGTACGGGTCGGAGACGCCGGTGAAGTGCTGGATCTCGCCGGCCAGCGCCTTCTTGTAGAGGCCCTTGACGTCGCGGCGCGTCAGCGCCTCGATGGAGCACTTGACGTAGACTTCGATGAAATTGCCGATCTGGTGCCGGTTGTAGTCCCGGATCTCCTTGTAGGGCGAGATCGCCGCGGTGATCGCCACAACCCCGTTGCGGGTCAGCAGCTTGGCGACATAGCCGATGCGCTTGATGTTGGTGTCGCGGTCTTCCTTGCTGAACCCCAGCCCCTTGCTCAGGTTGGTGCGCACCTCATCTCCGTCCAGGATCTCCACCTTCAGGCCGCGGTGGCGCAGCTCCTTGGCGACGTGGTTGGCGAGCGTGGACTTGCCCGCTCCCGACAACCCGGTAAACCAGAGGGTGAAGCCTTTGTGCATGAGAGCGGCATTATAGCACATTCTCCGACGCTGGTTTTCCGGTACAATAGGGCCATGGCCGAACCTCCCGGAGCTTCCACCTCGCGTTCCCGATGGTACCACAGCGTGTGGTTCGTGCTGGCGATGCTCTTCTTCGTCATGGGCCCCTTCGCCCTGCCGCTGCTGTGGAAGAGCCCGCGGTTCGCCCTGTGGGCCAAGGTCGCGCTCACGCTAGCACTGGCCGGGGCCACGTGGTGGGCTCTCGCCACCGGTGTCGCACTCTTCCGCCAGCTCATGGAGCAATCCTCTCAATGGCTCCTCCTGAGCCCTTGAGAGGGCCCGCGCATCCCCATGGTCACCGCTTCATCGAGATGGTGGCTGAGCGTCCTGGTGGGCGTGTGCGGCTGCGCGCAAAGCAGCTTCAACCTGGCGACCCAGCAGGAAGATTACACGCTCACCTCCACCCAGAAGGAGGTGGCGATGGGCCGCAAGCTGGCCCTGCGGGTGGAGGAAGAGTTGCCCCGCATCCCCGATGAGCCGCTGCAGGCGCGGGTGGAGGGCCTGGGACGTCGGCTGGCGGCGGTCTGCGACCGGCAGGAGCTCGCCTACCGCTTCGTCGCCGTGGAGGGCGAGGAGGTCAACGCCTTCGCCCTGCCCGGCGGCTACGTCTACGTGTACCGCGGGCTCTTGGACGCCGCCAAGAGCGATGACGAGCTGGCCGGCGTGCTCGCCCATGAACTCGGGCACATTGCGGCGCGCCATTCGGTCAAGCGGTACGAGGTGGGGTTGGGCGCCCAATTGCTGCAGCTGGCGACGCTGGCGGCGGCGCGGCGAGGCGACGTCGCCCAGGGGCTCCACATCGCCCTGCGGTCGGCCCAGCTCGCCTACGCCCGCCAGGATGAGATGGAAGCGGACCGGCTCGGCGTGAAGTACCTGAAGGCGGCGGGGTTTGATCCGAAGGCGATGCTCGAGTTCCTGAAACGGCTGGACGAGCGAGACCGCGCGAAGACCCAGTACATGCCCCGCGGCATCGTGCGGCCGTACTATGCCCGCAGCCACCCCTACGTGCCGGAGCGCATCCGCGTCGTGAAGGAAGCGCTCTACGGCAGCGCGGATTATATAGACTACCTGAACACCCCAGACTAGGCCAGGGGCTTGCCCGCCATCGCCCAGTCCGACCGTCTCACATCGCGGAAGACAATCCAGACCTGCTCCTTCGGCGTCTGGGCGACCTCGACGAATGCCTGGGTCAATAGCTCGGCCAAATGGGCCTTCTGCTGGGGAGTGCGCCCCTCCAGCCATTCCACGGTGATGACCGGCATGCGCGCACGCTCCTTTCGCTAGGTGAGGGCTGCGGTGTCCCGCGACGCCGCGCGGGACGCCGCCTTGAGGGCGGCGCGCAGCGGCCCGACCAAGTAGAATGACCCGGTGACGACGACCACGTCGGCCCGGTCCGCGGCGTTGGTCAGGTACGTGTAGGCATCCACCGGGTCCGGCATGACGTGCACCTCGGCGCAATAGGGCGCAAGCCGCTTGGCCAGCGTCTCGGCGGGCAGGGCGCGCGGGTGCCGGCTTTGGCAGCAGGTGACATCGGCGGCCAGCGGGCCGAGCGCTTCCCCCACCCCCTCGACGGCTTTATCGCTCGACATGCCCACCAGCAGGTGGATGCGCCGTCCGGCGCCCAGCTCCTGCAGCGTGTCCGCCAGGGCGCGGGCCGCGTGCGCGTTGTGCGCCCCATCCAGCAGCACCAGGGGCTCCTCCTGGACGACTTCGATGCGCGCCGGGCACGCCACCTGGGCCAGCCCGCGCTCCACCATGGCGCGCGGCATGCCGGCGGAAGAGAGCGCCTCCACCGCGCCCACCGCCACCGCGGCATTGAGCGCCTGGTGCCGGCCCAGCAGCGGCAGCTCCAGCTCCTCGTACACGCCCCGCACGCCGGCGATGGACAGCTGCAGGCCGTCCAGGTCGTGCCGGTGGATCCGGGACGTCAGGTCCGCCTCAGCCTGCAGCAGCGCGCTGCCCTGCTCGGCGCACGCGTCCCGAATCGCGGCGAGCGCCTCCGCCTGCTGCGGCGCGGTGATGACCGTCTGGCGCGGCTTGATGATGCCGGCCTTTTCGCGCGCAATGGCGGCTAAGTCCGTGCCCAGGATGTCCGTGTGATCGAGGGCGATGGGGGCCAGCACGGACACCGACTGCTCCACCACGTTCGTGGCGTCCAGCCGTCCGCCGAGCCCCACTTCAAGCACCGCCACCTCCACTCCCTGGCGCTTAAACTGCTCAAAGGCGACCGCCGTGAGCGCCTCGAAGTAGGTCGGCGGCGCCTCGCCGCCGCGCCGCCAGCGCTCCACCACGGGCAGGACGCGCTCCAGCGCCTCGCCGAAGGCCGCCTCGCTGATCCAGTCGTCGCCCTCGGCGCGCGGCTGGGACGGCCCGCCGACCCACGTGCGGATGCGCTCGCGCACGTGCTCGATATGGGGCGAGGCGTAGAGGCCGACGCGCAGCCGGCTCTCCCGCAGGATGGAATAGATCATGGCGCTGATGGAGCCCTTACCGTTGGTGCCGCCGACGACGATGGCGCGAAAGGCGCGCTGCGGCTCGCCGAGCCGCTCGCACAGCTCGCGCATGCGCTCGGACCGCAGTCCGCGCACGGCCTCGGGCACGTGGATGCGCTCATGGTCCGTGAGAGCGTCGAGCTCGCGCAGGGCCTCGTCGTACGTCATGGCGCGGGCGCCTGATCGAGGGGGCCGGCGTCGTCCCAACACAGGCAGCGCCCCACCTGGCGGCGCAGCGCCTCGATGGTAAACGGCTTGATCAGATGGTCCACGGCGCCGGTGCGCTGCCCCTCCCGCAGCACGGACGTCTCTCCTTTCGCGCTGACGATGACGACCGGAATCGCGCTCGTCTGGGCATCCCCCTTCAGCTTGGCCAGCACCGTCAGGCCGTCCATGCCAGGCATCACCAGGTCCAGCAAGATCAGGTTCGGCTGCAGGGCTTGCGCTTGGCGCAGGCCCTCGGCGCCATCAGCGGCCGCCGTGACCTCAAACGATGGCGAGAGCGCTGTCGCGATCAGCTCAGCGATCTTCGGCTCGTCATCAATCACCAGGACGCGATGCCGGCGCATGGCTTCTTTCCTCCATCGCTACGACGGCCGCCGGCGCTTGCGCCACTCCTCAAGGATGCGCCGCAGGTCGCCGTCGGCCGAACGCACGACCAGCGCGCCGACGAGCAGCAGCACCGAGAACTGCCAGGCGTCCTCCGGCCCGACCACCAGGCCGGTGGACACGTCCTCGGCGCGGTACAGCCGGTCCGTGAAATGCCGCACCGCCTCACCGAGCGGGCCTTCGCGGACATCCAGGGAGGAATGCTCGTGCTGGTAGCGCAGCGAGGGAAACTGGATCCCCCGCACGAGCAGGAAGGTCGCCAGGGCGCTGTTGCTGACCTCGAACTCGAACCCCTCGAACTGCGGAGAGAAGTCCGGCAGCAGGATGGCGGGGCGCTGGATCAGCACCTGGCCTCGGCGCACGACCGTATCGCCGGGATTCAGCGCCGATTCGGCCAAGAAGACGTAGGGCACGGCCGTCGCCTCGAAGGTCGCAAGGTCCTGCAGCCGCAGCCGGACGATGTCCGTCTGGCGGCGCGCCCGGTCCCATTGCTCCTGAAGATCCATCTACCCGGCCGGCGTCCAGGGACGCTTACGGGCCCCCCTTCTTCTTGCCCTGCTGATTCACGAGAAACAGCACGACCAGCAACACCAGCAACCCGATCGTCAGAAGATTCATCCCGCTCACCGCCTCCTAGTGTCGAAAGTGCCGCATGCCCGTCATCAGCATCGCCACGCCGGCCGCCTCGGCCGCCGCCGCCGCCTCGGCATCTTTGATGGAGCCGCCCGGCTGCACGATGGCCGTCACCCCGGCGCGCGCCAGCAGCTCGACTCCGTCCGGAAACGGAAAGAACCCGTCGGAGGCCGCCACCGCCCCCCGCGCCTTCACGCCGGCCTTCTCGACGGCCAGCCGCACCGAGCCGACCCGGCTGGGTTGGCCCTGCCCGATGCCCACCGTCGCCTGCCCTCGCGCCAGGACGATGCCGTTGGAGCGCACGTGCTTGGCCGAGCGCCACGCGAACTGCAGGTCGGCCCGTTCCTGGGCCGTGGGCTGGCGCTTCGTCACGACGCGCCAGGCCGCCGGCGATTCGAGCGCCTCATCCGGCTGCTGGAGCAGCCATCCCCCGAAGAGCTGGCGCCATTCCAGCCCGGGGGCCGCGGCCGCGGGCCAGTCCAGCGTCACCACGCGCAGGGTGGGCTTCTTGCCCAAGAGGGCTGCCGCCTGCGGCTCGACCGCCGGCGCCAGGACCACTTCCAGAAACGTCTCGGTCAGCGTGCGGGCCAGCGACGCGTCCACCGGCCGGTTCACGCCCACGATGCCGCCGAACGCGGACTCCGGATCGCAGGCCAGCGCCTGCTGGTACGCCGCTCCCGGGTCCTGGGCGCTGGAGAGCCCGCACTGCGAGGCGTGCTTGATGATGACGCAGGCCGGCGCCTCGAACTCGCGCAGGCAGCGCAGGGCCGCATCGGCATCGAGGAGGTTATTATACGATAGCGCCTTGCCCTGCAGCTGCCGCATGGTGCCCAGGCCATACGCCGGCCCGTCGCCCGGCACGTACCACGCGCCGGGCTGGTGCGGGTTCTCGCCGTAGCGCAGGGCCTGCTGCTTGCGCACGCGCGCCGAGGCCTCCTGCGGCAGGTTCTGTCCCTCGGAAGCCGCCGGTCCGCCGCCGACATACGCGGCGATCCCGCGGTCGTAGGCGCTGGTCAGCGCAAACGCGGCGTGCGCCAGCTCGCGCGCCAGGTCCTGGGGCAGCTCGCCTTGCCCCTGCCGCAGCGCCTCGAGCACCTGCGGGTACTGCCCCGGGTGGGAGACGGCCGCGACGTGCGCGAAGTTCTTCGCCGCAGCGCGCAACAGCGCCACCCCCCCGATGTCAATCTGCTCGATCGCCTCCTCGAGGCTCGCGCCGGAGCGCCCGACGGTCTCCTGGAACGGATAGAGGCTGACCACAACCAGGTCCAGCAGCCCGCGCTCGCCGACCGCGGCGACGTGCTCCGGACGGTCGCGGCGCGCCAGGATGCCGGCGTGAATCTTCGGATGCAGGGTCTTGACCCGGCCGTCGAGCTGCTCGGTGATGCCGGCGAAGGTTTCCACGGAGGTCACCGGCACTCCGGCCTGCGCGAGCGCCTTGGCCGTGCCGCCGGACGCCACGAGCTCTACCCCAAGACCCACCAGCCCCTTGGCGAACGCGCCCAGCCCGGCTTTGTCGTGGCAGCTGAAGAGGGCGCGCTTCACCCGCACCATCTAGCGCCTCCCCATGCCCAGCTCGCGTTCTACCAGCCGCCGGAACGCCCGCCCCAATCGTTGCGTCACCGGCCCGGGGCGGCCGGTGCCGATGCGCCGGCCGTCAATCCAGGTCACCGGCAGCGCCTCCTTCAGGGTGCTGGAGAGGAACACCTCGTCCGCGGTGTAGAGCTCATAGCGGGTCAGCGGCACTTCGCGCACCGGCACCTGCAGCCCGGCGGCGACCTCGAAGAGCACGTCCCGCGTGATGCCCGAGAGCAAGCCCAGCGAGCACGGCGGAGTTTCCAGCGCGCCGTCGCGGATGACGCCGAGGTTGCTCGCGGTGCTCTCCGTCACGAAGCCCTCGGCGGCCATGAAGAGCGCCTCGTCCACGCCGCGCAGCTGCGCCTCCTGCACGGCCAGGACGCTGCCCAGGCGGGCCGAGTATTTCGCCTGCGGGCTGATCGCCCCGATGCGCGGTGGGCGCGCCGGCACCACCGCCACGCGGATGCCGCGGCGGTACGCCGAGGGCGGCGGCGCCTGGATGGGCTGTACCACGATGCTGGGCTGCGAGCCCCGCGCCGAACGTCGTCCCTGCGGGGGGATGAGCGCGACGCGTACCACGGCCTCGCGCAACCCTGAGCGAGCCAGCGCCTCGAGCAGCTGCGCGGCGAGCTGCCGCCGGGGCGGCGGTGGAGGCGTACCAAGGAACCGCGCCGAGGCCTCCAGCCGGTCCAGGTGCTGCTCCAGGCGGAAGATGCGACCGTGGTAGGCGCGCATGGTCTCGAAGCAGCCGTTGGAGCCCCAGTGCGAGGGCAGCGGACCCTGGCCGTTGAGCAGCGCCGGGCTAGGCTCGCGCATGGGAGGCCCCTGAGGCCTGGCCAAGCGCTTCCATCAGCGCCGCGGCCTTGGCCAGCGTCTCCTCGTATTCGCGGCCCGGGATGGAGTCCGCGACAATACCCGCGCCCGCGTGGAAGGACAGGCGGCTGCCCTGGATGACCATGGTCCGGATGGCGATGTTCAGGTCCATCGTCCCGTCAAACCCCACATAGCCCAGCGAGCCGGTGTAGAGGCCGCGCGGCACCGGCTCGAGCTCGCGCAGGAGCTCCATGCAGCGCACCTTGGGGCAGCCGGTGATGGTGCCGCCCGGGAACACCGCGCGGATGACGTCCACCGCATCGGTGCGCGCGCGCAGCCGGCCGCAGACGCTCGAGACGATGTGCAGCACGTGCGAGTACGCCTCGATCGTCATGAGCTCATCCACCCGGACCGAGCCGCCCTCGCAGACGCGGCCCAGGTCGTTGCGCTCCAGATCCACCAGCATGATGTGCTCGGCGCGCTCCTTGTCGCTCAGCAGCAGCTCCAGGCTGTTGAGCGCGTCCGCCTCCGGGCTGCCGCCGCGGGGCCGCGTGCCGGCGATGGGCCGCGTGTCCACGCGCCCGTCCTGGCAGCGCACCAGCCGCTCCGGCGAGCAGCTCACGACCGCGAGATCCTCCCAGCGCAGGAAGCAGGCGAAGGGCGACGGGTTGATCGCCCGCAGCGCCCGATAGAGCGCGAGCGGCTGCCCCTGCCAGGGCGCGGTGAAGCGCTGGGATACGTTGGCCTGGAAGATGTTCCCGGCTAGGATGTGCTCGAGAGCCTGCTCGACCATGCGCTCGAACTCGGACCGGCTGGTGGTCTCCTGCAGGCGTGGCACGGACCAGGCCGCGGACACTGGCGTTGCCCCGGACGCATCCAGCGAGGCGAAGGCGCGCTCCAGCGCCTGGCGCGCCCGCCGGCGGGCCAGCGGCCCGGCCTCATGCGGGTCCACGACGCTCACGAGCCAGGCCCGCTGCTCTACATGGTCCACCAGGATCACGATCCCCATGCCGAACCAGAGCAGTTCCGGCACGGCCGGGCCGTCCTCGCGGGGCGGCGGCAGGCGCTCGATCCAGCGGTTGAGCTCGTAACTGAGGAACCCCATCAGGCCGAGCGCGCGGGCATGGGCGTGCGGGCGAGGCGCGATGGCATAGCGGCGCAAGGTCTGGCGCAGCGCCGCAAGTGGATGGGCGCGGAGCACCTGTGTCGCCTGGCTGGTCCGCAGCGTGACGCGGTTGCCCCGGGCCGAGAGAGTCAGCCAGGGCTCGCAGCCGAGCAGCGACCAGCGGCCGGTCGCCTCATGCGTCCGGGCGCTGTCGAGCCAGAGGACCGGCGCGCCGGCGGGCAGCGACTGCGCGACGGCGGCGAGGTCGGGAGGGCGCGGGAGGGGCTGCGCATAGACCGCCAGCGGCCCGTGGCGCAGCAGCAAGGGCGCAACACCCATAGCATGGTATTGTAACACCCGCGCCGAGGGGGCGCCAGGCGAGGCGGGTTACAGCTTGATGAGCAGGAGCTTGAGCTTCAGGAGCCGCACGTGGCGCCTCAAGCCCACCATTTCCTGGTCCAGGCGCCCGGCGTCCTGGAGGTATTCCTTCAGCTGCGCCTCATGCTTGGCGTCGCCCAGCTTCTTGAGGCGGACGATCTGCCGGCCGAGGCTGGCCCGCTGCGAACGCTTGGCGCGCAGCTCCTCGCCGGCTAAGCCCAGCTCCAGCTCATAGCGCCGGCGATCCGGCTCCATGAGCCGCTTGATTTCGGCCACCCTGGCGCGCAGGCTCTTCGCGGCGGAGGCGAGATCCTGCCGCAGTTGCTGAATGCGCCGCTCAACGGTCGTGCGCTTGAGCTGCAGCTCCCGCTCGAAGGTCTCGAGGCGGTTGGTCAGCTCCCGGTGCTTGGCGAGGGTCGAGGAGAACTCCGGGTCGGCCTTGGCGACTTCCTCCGCCAGCTGCTCCCGGTTGACCGGCGCGCAGCCGGCGGCTGCCACGAGTGCGGCCAGGAACCAGACGGGGAAGCCGGGCGCGGAGCGCTTACTGGAGCAGCGCGTAGGACGGCTCGATGCGGTCCGCAGGCGAGCCATTGGTGCCGACGGCCTCTTCCTTGTAGGTGAACAGCTTGCCGGCGAAGTTGCGCAGGGTCCAGACGCCGTTCTTGACGCTGACGACGTAGTTCGGCATGAGCGGGATCTTCCCGCCCCCGCCGGGGCCGTCCACGACGAACGTCGGCACCGCGTAGCCGGTCGTGTGGCCGCGCAGCTTCTCGATGATCGCAATCCCGGCGGCAACCGGCGTGCGGAAGTGCGCGGTGCCCTTGACCGGGTCGCACTGATAGATGTAGTACGGCCGCACGCGGGTCTTGAGCAGCTCGTGGAAGAGCTTCTTCATGATGGCCGGCCGGTCGTTGATGCCTTTCATGAGGACCGTCTGGGAGCCCAGCGGCACGCCGGAATCGGCGAGCATCCCGCAGGCCTTGCGCGCCTGCGGCGTGACCTCCTTCGGGTGGTTGAAGTGCAGGCTCATCCACACCGGCTTGTGCTTGCGCAGCACGGCGCAGAGCGACTCGGTGACCCGGTACGGCAGCGTCACCGGGTTGCGGGTGCCGATGCGCACGAACTCGACGTGCGGGATCATTTTGAGCTTCGTGAGGACGTCGTCCAGCCGCTCATCCGACAGGGTCAGCGGGTCCCCGCCGGAGATGAGCACATCGCGGATCTTGCGGTGGGCCCTGATATAGTCGATGGCCGCATCGATGTTCGCCGCGCGGCTGTAGCCGGCGGTGGTGCCGACGACCCGGCTGCGCGTGCAGAAGCGGCAGTACATCGAGCACACTTCGAC
>JACQRG010000032.1 GCA_016206565.1 Candidatus Omnitrophota bacterium
CTCCAAGCTGTAGACGGCCTGCTGCTGGACCTGGGCGTTTCCAGCCTTCACCTCGAGGAGAGCGAGCGGGGTTTCAGCTTCCTGCGCGAGGGCCCGCTCGACATGCGCATGGACTTAAGCCGCGGCCGGCCCGCCTCGTCGCTGGTCAACGAGCTGCCCCAGGATGAGCTGGCCCGGCTGCTGGAGACCTTCGGCGAGGAGCGCTTCGCCCGGCGCATCGCGCAGCGGCTCGTGGCCGCGCGTGAGCGCGAACCGTTTACGACGACCACCCAGCTGGCCCGCGTCGTGGCACTCGCCATCCCTGCCGGCGCGCGCCACGGACGCCTGCACGCCGCCACCCGGACCTTCCAGGCGCTGCGCATCGCCGTCAACGACGAGCTCGGCGCGCTGGCCGACGTGCTTGAGGCCGCACCCCGCTTGCTGCGCCACCCCGGCCCGACCGGGGCGGACGGCGGGCGGCTGGTCGTGCTGACCTATCATTCGCTGGAAGACCGGCTCGTGAAGCGCGCGCTGCTCGCCGGCAAGCAGGGGGGCTGGTGGCGCGTGCTGACCCCGAAGCCCCTGACCCCCAGCCGGGCCGAGCGCGCGCGCAATCCGCGCGCGCGCTCCGCCAAGCTGCGCGCCGCCGAGCGCCTCTGATGCCGCTGACACGGTGGTTGACGCTCATCGGGATCGTGATGCTGCTGGGATGGCTGCAGGTCATCCAGCGCAACAACGCGTACCTGCAAGCCTACGCGCTCGGTTCGCTGCAGCAGCAGCTGCACCGCGAGGCGACCGAGGTCGCCTGGATGGACGTGCAGGTGCAGCGGCTCGCCTCGCCGACCGCGCTGGCGCGCGCGCAAGAGACGCGCAAGCTGGAGCTGGCCGCCTGGAAGACGCTGCCGGCCTTAGCACCGCTGGCGCAGCTGGCCTCCGCGCCGCCGCAGGACCAGGCGGGGCTGGGGGACTGATGCGCACCACCAACGACCGGATCGTGGCGGCGATGGCCGTGAGCTTCGGATTGCTGGCTCTGCTCATCGCGCGCTGCGCGTGGCTGCAGGTGGTGGCGGCGAAGCGCTACCGGTCGCTGGGCGAGGGCCAGCATCAGGCCGCGCAGGTGCTGCGCGCCCAGCGGGGCACCATCTATGACCGCCACGGCCGGGTGCTGGCGATGAGCGCCTCGGCGCCCTCGGTGTTCGCGGATCCCGCGCTGGTGGCGTCCACCGCATCGGCGGCGCGCGAACTCGCCCCCGTGGTCGGCGCGAACCGCGAGCGGCTGGAGGCGCGGCTGGAGCACGGCAAGCGGTTCGCCTGGGTCGCGCGGCAGCTGGATTTGGGCCTGGCCGAGCGCGTGGCGGCGCTGCGCTCGCCCGGCATCGGCATCCGCGAGGAACCGCGGCGGCTCTATCCGCAGGGCATGCTGGCCAGCCACGTCCTGGGCTTCGTGGACGTGGACCACCGGGGACTGGAAGGCCTCGAGCTGGACCTCAACAGCGCGCTGCGGGGGCAGCCCGGCTGGCGCTCCACCGTGCGCGACGCCAAGGGCGACGCGCTCATCGGCCCGTGGACCGTGGAGACCGCGCCGAGGGACGGCCTGGACGCGGTCCTGACCATTGACAGCGTCGTGCAGGCGGTGGTCGAGGAAGCGCTGGACTGGGGCATGAAGAAGTACCACGCGCAGGGCGGCTCCATCGTGGTGCTGGACCCGCGCACCGGCGATGTGCTCGCCATGGCCACGCGCCCCGGCTACGACCCGAACGAGCCGGCGGGCGCTGCGCTGGAGGCGCGCCGCAACCGGACCGTCACCGACCTCTTCGAGCCCGGCAGCGTCTTCAAGGTCGTGACGGCCGCCGCGCTGCTGGAAGAGGGGCGCATCCTGCCGTCCGAGATGGTGGATTGCGGGCAGGGCGAATACCACACGGTGGGCAGCCACATCCTGCACGACCACACGCCGCACGGGCTGCTGTCGTTCCATGACGTCATCGTGCTCTCCTCCAACATCGGCACCGCGAAGGCGGCCCAGCGCTTAAGCCGCGAGGAGCTCTACCGGTACATCACGGCCTTCGGCTTCGGGCGCAAGACCGGCATTGACGTGCCGGGCGAGGTCTCCGGCATGGTGCCATCACCGGCACGATGGTCGGGCACCTCCCACTGGAACATTCCCATCGGCCAGGGCGTGGCGGTCACGCCGATCCAGCTGGCGAGCATGATGGCGACCATTGCCAACGGCGGGGTGCGCATGCCCCCGCGCGTGGTGCGGCGCCTCGGAACCCCGCAGGGACGCGTGGTGTACGAGGCGCCGGTTGGCACGGGCGAGCGCGTCATCCGCCAGGAGACTGCCGAGATCTTGCACCAGATGCTCGTCGGGGTTGTCGAGTCGGGCACCGGCCGGCTGGCGAAGATCCAGGGCCTCGCGGTGGCCGGCAAAACCGGGACGGCTCAGAAACTTGAGCCGAACGGCCACTACTCCCACAGTCGATACGTCGCCTCATTCGTCGGCTATGGGCCGGTGCCTGACTCGATGTTCGTCATCGTAGTCTCCATGGACGAGCCGCGCCCCGCGTACTTCGGGGGCGTGGTCTCCGCGCCGATGTTCAAGCGCATCGTGGAGCGGCTGCAAAGTTACTGGGGTCTTGAGCGGCCAGCCGGAATCATGCTATGATATCGCCATCATTTCCTTCCTCTATTATGGCGCTGCAGCTCGTGTGGGACGTGTGCCTCGCCGGCGCCAGGATTGTCCCCGCACTCCCCCAACCCCTGGGGTTCATCCCGCCGAAGCCCACAATGTCTGGTGGGCGATGATTACCCTGCGGGATCTGCTGCAGGGGGTCAGCGCCCAGCCGCTGGCGGCGGTTCCGGTCACCGGCATCGCGCGGCACTCCAAGCAGGTCAGGCCGGGCGACGTGTTCGTCGCCATCGCGGGCGCGAGCGCCGACGGCCATGCGTTCATCGCGGAGGCCGTGGCGCGCGGCGCTGCGGCCGTGGTCTCGCAGCGATTCCCGCAGCCGGGCCGCGGCGGCGCGCCGCCGTCCCGCAGCTGCCCCTGCATCGTCGTGCCGGACACCCGCGCAGCGCTCGCCGTGATGGCCGCGCGGTTCTACGGCCATCCGTCGCGCAAGCTGCGGCTCATCGGCGTCACCGGGACGACCGGCAAGACCACCACGACCTACCTGCTGCGTTCCATCCTGCGCTCCACCGGCGTCTCGGTCGGCATGCTGGGCACGGTGGTCTACCAAATCGGCGGCCGCGAGATTCCGTCCACGAACACCACGCCGGGCCCGCTGGAGCTGCAGCGGTATTTCGCGCAGATGGTGGGCGAGGGGTTGCCGTGGTGCGTGATGGAGGCCTCCTCCCACGCCCTGGACCAGGGCCGGCTCTCCGGGGTGGAGTTTGACGCGGCCATCTTCACCAACCTCGGCTCCGACCACCTGGATTACCACAAGACCCCCGAAGCCTATGCCGCGGCCAAGCGCCGGATCTTCGAGCACCTGAAGCCCGACGGCTGCGCGGTGCTCAACAGCGACGATCCCCACGGGCGCGTGCTGGCGCAGACCCTGCCGAGCCGCGAGTGCGTGACGTACGGCATGGAGCAGCCCGCCAAGGTCTTCGCGCGCAACATCGTCTGCACCTGGCATGGCATCGAGCTGGTGCTGGAATCGCCGTGGGGCACGATGCCCATCGCCACGCCGCTGCTGGGCCGCCACAACGTCTGGAACCTGGCGGCCGCGGCCGCCGCGCTGCTGCGCCTGGGCGTGCCGCTGGCGCTGATCCGGCGCGGCTTAGCCGACGTGGAGCAGGTGCCCGGCCGGCTGGAGCGCGTGCCCTGTGAAGGCGGGCCCGCCATCCTCGTGGATTACGCTCACACCGCCGATGCGCTGCGCCAGGCGCTGCTCGCCCTGCGGGAGCTGACGCGTGGCCGCCTCATCGTGGTGTTCGGCTGCGGCGGCGACCGGGACCGGACCAAGCGGCCGGTCATGGGCAAGATGGCCAGCCTGCTGGCCGACGCGGTGGTGCTGACGTCCGACAACCCCCGCAGCGAAGATCCGCACGTCATTCTGCAGCAGATCAAGGCGGGGTTCGCGCCGGGCTTCAGCCAGCACCAGGTGGTGCCGGACCGCGAGCAGGCCATCGCCGCAGCGCTGGCCATGGCGCGTCCGGAGGACACGGTCGTGGTCGCCGGCAAGGGCCACGAGGCGCATCAGACCGTCGGGCACGTGGCGATTCCGTTCATGGACCGCGACGTCATCGAGCGATGGGTGGCGTCGCGCCACGCGGTGGCGGTGTGACGATGGCGGCGTGGACGGTGCAGCAGCTGCTGGAGGCGACCGAGGGCGTGCTCTACCGCGGCGGGCCCTGCGGCGACGTGGCGGGCATCAGCATTGATTCGCGGCGCCTGCAGCCGGGCGAGGCGTACGTCGCCATCCAGGGCAAGCGGCTGGACGGGCATGAGTTCATCCAGGAGGCGGCGTACCGCGGAGCGTCCTGCGTCATCGCGTCCCGCGAGCCGCAGCTGACCAACGGGGCGAGCACGGTGCCGGTCATCATGGTGGATGACACGACCGAGGCGCTGGGCGACCTGGCGCGCTACCACCGGCGGCGGCTGCGCGTGCCGGTGGTGGCCGTGACCGGCTCCTGCGGCAAGACGACGACCAAGGACCTCATCGCGCATTTGCTGGGCGAGCCGGAGACCATCCTGAAGACCCACGGCTCCCAGAACAACCACATCGGCGTGCCGCTGACCATGCTGCGCCTGGCCCCCCAGCATCAGATGGCGGTGCTGGAGCTGGGCTCCAATCATCCGGGCGAGATCGCGTACCTCGCGTCCATCGCCGAGCCGGACGTGGCGGTCGTGACGAACGTCGGCCCGGCCCACCTCGAGTTCTTCGGATCGCTCATCGAGGTCATGCGGGAGAAACTCTCGCTGTGCGAGGCGGTGCCGCCCGAGGGCACGGCGGTCATCCCCGGCGACCAGCTCGACGTGTGCCTGGAAGTGCCGCGGCGGGTGGACCCGAACGTGCGGGTCGTGAGCTTCGGCACGACCGACCGGTGCGACATCCAGGCGACCGACATCCAGCCCTCCGACGAGCGCATGGCGGTGCGCCTGCGCGACCGCCTCGAGCCGTGGACAATGCCGCTGGCGGGGTACCACAACGTCGAGAACATGCTCGCGGCGGTGGCCTGCGCCTGGGCCCTCGGCGTGCCGCTCTCAGCGGCGCGCCAGCGCCTGGCCTCCTTCCGCGCCAGCCCGATGCGCTCCGAGATCGTGCGGTGCAACGGCCTGACCGTGCTCAACGACTGCTACAACGCCAACCCGCTGTCGGTGGCCCGCGCGCTCGAGATGCTGCGCGACCTCGATGTGCGGCGCCGGCTGGCCATCGTGGGCGACATGCTGGAGCTCGGCGAATACGCGCCGGCCGCGCATCAGGCGATCGGCCGGCTCGCGACGCAGCTGGGCATTGACACCATCATGGCCGTGGGCGACTACGCGGACTGGGTTGCGCAGGGCGTGCGCGAGGTGCGGCCGGACGGAGTGAAGACCTACCGGACGGTGCAGGAGCTGCTCGCGCAGCTGCCCGGGCTGCTGCAGCACGGCGACGGGTTGCTTGTGAAGGGTTCGCGCAAACTCAATCTGGAACAGGTGACCGACTTCGTGCTTCGGCAG
Source organism: Candidatus Omnitrophota bacterium (assembly GCA_016206565.1). Taxonomy (GTDB): domain Bacteria; phylum Omnitrophota; class Gorgyraeia; order Aquiviventales; family Aquiviventaceae; genus JACQRG01. The sequence goes on from JACQRG010000032.1 coordinate 5,642, forward strand.
TACCAGCGAACGGATGGTGAGCGCGCTGGGTGACGCCGCCCTCGTGTTCCTGACGAGCGCGGGGCTCTGTCTTGCGGTGGGAGGGTGGGCCATTCAGCGGCTGGCCAGGTTGGAAGCCATCCAGCCGGCTCGGTACGAGGACTGCCCCCCCCTCCTTGCCTATCAGCAGGCCAAGCGCGGCACGCCCACGATGGGAGGACTCTTCGTCCTGCCGGTCGCAGCCCTCGCCGCGGCGGCGGCCGGGGGCCTTCGGCAGCCCTCCGGGTGGTGGGTGCTGGGCATGATGGCCGGCCTCGGGGCGCTGGGCGCGTGGGATGACCTGTTGAAGTTCAAGCGCCCCAACGCCCAGGGGCTGCGCGCCAGGACGAAGCTTGCCGTCGCACTGGCCCTCGGCGGCCTGCTGGGTTTCTCGCTCGCGGCGCAGGCCGGCCTGGGCTGGGGCGCGGTGCCGTTCTCGATGGTGGTGGTCGCCGGCTCGGCGCATGCCGTGAACCTGACCGACGGCATGGACGGGCTGGCCGCCGGCTGCCTGGCGGCGGCGTTCTGCGCCCTGGGGCTGGTGGCGATGGGGCAGGGGCCGCGCGCCCACGCGCTGGTGCCGTGGTGCGCGGCACTGGCGGGCGCATGCGTGGGGTTTCTGTGGTTCAACGGATTTCCGGCCTCGGTGTTCCTCGGGGACGTCGGGGCCTTGGGGTTGGGCGCGGCGCTGGGCGCTGTCAGCTTGCTGACGGGTTCGGCGCTGTGGCTGATGGTCATCGGCGGCGTGTTCGTGGCCGAGGCGGTGTCGGTGATGCTGCAGGTCGCCTCCTATAAATGGCGCAACCAGCGCCGGATCTTCCGCGTCGCCCCGCTCCATCACCATTTTCACCTCGGCGGCCTGACCGAGCCGAAGGTCATCGTCCGGTTCTGGATCGTCGGCGTCCTGCTGGCCCTGGCGGGCTTGGGCGCCATGGAGCGGCCCTAATGCAGGACGCCTGGCGCGGGCGGCGCATCACCGTCGTGGGGCTGGCGCGCAGCGGCCATGCCGTGGCGCAGGTGCTCTGCCGCCTCGGCTGCCGGGTCACGGTGACCGAGCAGCGGGACACCGACAGCCTGCAGGAGGCGCGCGCGCGCCTGCTGGCGGAGGGTGTAGAGGCCGTCGAGCTCGGCGGCCACCGGCGCCGCCACCTCGAGCAGGCCGAGCTGGTGGTGGTCAGCCCCGGCGTGCCGGAGTCCTCGCCGCCCATCCAGTGGGCGCAGGAGCGCGGCGTTCCGGTGGCCAGCGAGATTGACGTGGCGGCCCAGCTGTGCCCCTCGCCCATCGTCGCGGTCACCGGCACCAACGGCAAGAGCTCGGTCGTGACGCTGCTGGCCGAGCTGTTGACGGCGGCGCGCCGGCCGGCCGTGGCCTGCGGCAACGTGGGCATTCCGTTTGCGTCCGTCCTCGAGCGCCTGGCCCCTTCCACCATCGCCGTGGTGGAAGTGAGCTCCTTCCAGCTGCTGCGCTGCGACTACTTCCGCCCCGCGATCGGGGTGCTGCTCAACGTGGGCGCCAACCACCTTGACCGGCACCAGGATCCGGCCGCGTATCTGGCGGCCAAGGCGAGGCTCTTCCAGCGCCAGACGCCGGATGACTGGGCGGTGCTCAACGCGCGCGACCCGCGGCTCGTGGCACTAGGCGAGCGGCTGCAGGCGCAGCGCGTGTGGTTCGGCGAGAACCGCGCGAACCCGCCGGCGCTGCGCCTGGCCGAGGCGACCCGGCAGTGCCTGCCGGAGAACCTGCAGGCCGTGCTGCAGGTGGCCCGCATTTTGGGCATTCCCGACCCGCTGACCTGGCAGGCCATCCGCAGCTTTCGCGGCCTGGAGCACCGCCTGGAGCACGTGGCCACGATCCGCGGCGTGGCCTTCGTCAACGACTCCAAATCCACCACGCCCGACAGCTCGCTCTACGCGCTCGCGCAGACCCGCGGCGAGGTCGTGCCGATTTTAGGCGGGCGCGACAAGGGGCTGGATTTCCGCCCGCTCGCCGAGCGGCTGCACGAGGCCCGCGTGCGGGGCATCGTCCTGCTGGGGGAGTCGCGGGGCAAGCTGCGCGCGCTGCTCAACGGCGGCACCACGGTGCAGGAGGCCGAGACGCTGGAGGCCGCCGTGCGCGCCGCCACGAAGCTGGCCGCGCCCGGCACGACCGTCTTGCTCTCGCCGGCCTGCGCGAGCTTCGACATGTTCCGCGATTTCGAGGAGCGGGGGCGGGCCTTCAAGCGGATCGTGGAGGCCCTGGCGGCGCGCGCCGGGCAGGGGGTGGGATGAACCCCCGCAAGCTGCGCCAGCTGCTGTTCGTCATCGTCAGCGCGCTGCTGGCCATCGGCATCGTGGCGGTGGCCTCGGCCAGCGCCATGGCCTCCCAGGCGACGTACGGCCACACCTTCCATTTCGTGCACCATCACCTGGCGTCCATTGCGGTCGGGCTGCTGGCCGGGCTCGCGTGCCTGGCGATCCCCTACGAGCAGCTGCGCCGCGCGGCGCGCTGGCTGTTCGTGCTCAGCCTCCTGCTACTGGCCCTCGTGCTCCTCATCGGGCCCGAGATGGGGGGTGCCAAACGGTGGGTGCGCCTCGGGCGGCTGAGCCTTCAGCCCTCGGAGTTCGCGCAGCTGTCGCTCGTCCTCTACCTCGCCGACTTGCTGGCGCGGCACAGCGGCCGGCTGCACGAGATCCGGCGAGGGCTGCTGCCGCCGCTGGCCGCCACCGGCCTGATGGCCGGGGTGGTCCTCATCCAGCCGGACTTGGGCACGGCGATCGTCATGGGCGCGGCGGCGATGCTGCTGCTGGCCATCGGCCGCGCGCGCGGCAAGCACCTGGCGCTGATCATGGGCGTGGCCGCCGTCGCGTTCGTCGTCCTGGTCTTCAGCGAAGAGTACCGGATGCGCCGCATGTTCGCCTTCCTGGACCCCATGAAGGACCCGCGCGGCAGCGGGTATCAGATCCTCCAGTCCTACGTGGCCATGGCCAGCGGCGGCGTGGCCGGCCTGGGGGTCGGGGGATCGCTGCAAAAGCTCTTCTACCTGCCCAGCGCCCACGCGGATTTCATCTTCGCCATCATCGGCGAGGAGCTCGGGCTGCTGGGTGCGACCGCGGTCATCAGCCTCTTCGGGCTGTTCCTGGCGTGCGGGTTTCGCATCGCCATGGCCGCCCACGATCTCTTCAGCAAATACCTCGTCTGCGGGCTGGTGGGGATGATCGGCCTGGAGGCGTTCATCAATATCGCGGTCGTCATCGGCCTGCTGCCGACCAAAGGATTGCCGCTGCCGTTCATCTCGTACGGCGGCAGCGCGATGGTCATCAACCTGGTGGCCTGCGCGCTCATCCTGCAGGCCAGCCGCCATGGAGAACGGTATGCCCTTGGAAGTGCTCTTGGTCGCTGAAGGCAGCGGCGGGCACCTGCTGCCGGCGCTGCAGGTGGCCAAGGCGCTGGCACGGGCCGGTGTGGAGGCGCACGTCTGGTACGCGCCGCGGCGGCAAACCGAATGGCTGACCAGCGCGCTGTGCGAAGACGCGCAGGCCGCCCTGGTGCAGATGACCGCCACGCCCGCCGCGGCAGGCCAAAGCTGGTTCGGACGCTGGCGGCAGTTCAGCCAGCTCTGGCGCCAGGTGCGCCGGCGCTTCGCCCACGGCAAGCCGGGTGTGGTCGTCGGTTTCGGCGGCTGGGTGTCGGCGCCCGTCATCCTGGCAGCGCGCTCGCGGCACATCCCCTGCGTGGTGCATGAGCAGAACGTGGTGCCGGGCCGGGCGAACAAGTGGCTGGCCCGGTGGGTGGACAGCGTGGCGGTGTCGTTTCAGGAGACCCGGCCGTTGTTAAGCGGGGGCCGCGCCGTCGTGACCGGGATGCCGATCCGCGAGGCCATCGGCCGCAGCTCCCGCGCGCAGGCCGCGCGGCGCTTCGGCCTGGAGGCCGGGCGGCCCACGGTGGTCGTCGTCGGAGGCAGCCAGGGCTCGCACCGGCTCAACGCGCTCATGGGCGAGCTCGCCGGGCTGCTCACGCCCGAAGAGCGCGCCCAGTGGCAAGTCCTGCATATCAGCGGCGAAGCGGATGAAGCCCTGGTGCGGCAGGCGTACGGCGCCCAGGGGCTGCATGCTTGCGTCATCCCGTTTCTGGTCGAGATGGAAGATGCGTACGCGTCGGCCGATGTGGTCGTGGCGCGCGCGGGCGCGTCCACGATCGCGGAGCTGGCCCGCTGCGGCCTGCCGGCGCTGCTCGTGCCGTATCCCCATGCCGGAGCGCACCAGGTGGCCAACGCCCGCGTGCTCGGGCGCGCCGAGGCTGGCGTGGTGGTGGAAGAGTCCGAGGCCAGCCCCTCGCGCCTGCTGGCCGAGCTGCGCCGCCTGCTCTCGGATGAGCGGCTGCGCGCGCAGATGGGGCGGCGGATGCGCGAGCTTGACGTGCCGGACGCCTCGCAGCGGCTGGCGCGCGCCATCCTGGACGGAGCCAGACCCCATGGCGCTTAAGCCGGGCACGCGCATCCACTTCGTCGGCGTCGCCGGCATCGGCATGAGCGGCCTGGCGCACATCTGCCACGACCGGGGATTCGTCATCAGCGGGTGCGACTCCAAGATCGGCGGGCCGGCCAAGGCGCTGGCCAAGCGCGGCGTGCCGATGTTCACCGGCCACCACCCCAACCACCTGGACGGCTCGGTGGATTTGGTCGTGCACAGCTCCGCGGTCCATGTCGAAGAGCCGGAGCTGCACCAGGCCAAGGCGCGCGGGATCCGCACCATCAGCCGCGGCGAGCTGCTGGCCGAGCTGGCCGAGGAGTGCCGCCTGATCGGCGTGGCCGGGGCGCACGGCAAGACGACGACCTCCGGGATGGCCGGCACCCTGTTGTGCCACGCAGGCTGGGACCCGACGGTGGTGGTGGGCGGCGTCATGCTCGCGATGGGTACGAACGCGCGCGCGGGGAAAGGCCGGTTCTTCGTCGCGGAGACCGATGAATCCGACGGCTCGTTCCTCCACCTGCATCCCGAGGTGGCCATCATCACGAACATTGACCGGGAGCACCTCAACCATTACCGCAGCCTGGAGCGGCTGGTGGAGGCGTTCCAGCGGTTCGTCCGGCAGATTCGGCCCGGCGGGACGCTGATCAGCTGTTACGACGACCCGAGGATCCGCCGCGTGCTGGCCCACCCCCACGAGCTGACGTACGGGTTCGACCCGGCGGCGGACATCACCGCGCAGCGCATCAGCCCGCCGGATGGCGCCGGCGTCCGCTTCCGCGCGTCGTACCGCGGCCGGTCACTGGGGGCGTTTCGCCTGCAGGTGCCAGGACGGCACAACATCTCGAACGCGCTGGGCGTCATCGGCCTGGGGCTCATACTCGACCTGCCGCTGAACACGATCCGGGAAGCCTTAGCCGAGTTTGGCGGCACGCAGCGCCGGTTCCAGGTCCTGCGGCTGCCGGGAGACATCAATTTCATTGAAGACTACGCGCACCACCCCTCGGAGATCGAGGCCACGCTGGCCGCGGACTCAACCCGCAGCCGGCACCGCCTGGTGATCTTTCAGCCGCACCGGTTCAGCCGGACCCAGTCGCTGGAGCAGGAGTTCAGCGGCTGCTTCGACCGGGCCGACGGCGTCATCGTGACGGACATCTACGCGGCGTTCGAGCAGCCGATCCCCGGCGTGACCGGCGAGCGGCTCGCACGCCTCATCCGCGCGCACGGGCACCCGCACGTGCGGTACGTGCCCAAGCCCGAGCTGGCGCGCTACGTGCAGCGCGTCGCCAAGGCGGGCGACACCATCTTCTTCCTCGGCGCCGGGGACATCGGGGAGCTCTGCCACGGGGTGGCCAGGCAGCTGGATGCTACGCAACGAGCCGCTGAGTAAGCACACGAGCTTCCGCATCGGGGGCCCGGCGGAGTGGTTCGCCGAGCCATCCTCGCTCGAGGAGCTCGTGAGCCTGCTGCGCGACGCCTTCAAGGCCGGCCTGCCGGCCTGGGTGCTCAGCGGCGGGACGAACACCTTAGCCTCGGACCGCGGCGTGCGCGGGCTGGTCATCCACCTGGGCCGCGGATTCCGCTTGCTGCAGGAGCTGGGCCGTCCGGAGGAGCCGCTGGTGCGCGTGCGCTGCGGGGCGGCCCTGCAGACCCAGCGGCTGGTGTTCCTGGGGGCCAAGCACGGCTGGGGTGCCTTGGAGCGGCTCGCCGGCCTGCCCGGGCAAGTCGGCGGGGCGGTGGCGATGAACGCGCAGGACATCGGCGCCTTCGTGCAGCAGCTGACCCTGGTGCGCTTCGACGGGGCCGTGCGGCAGCTGAGCCGCAGCCAGATGCGCTTTGGCTACCGCGATGCGGCCATGGAGCCGGGTGTCATCGCGGACGTGGAGCTGGCGTTTCCGCGCGTGGCTCCGGCCGAGGCCGAGGCGAGCATCCGCCGCTGCTTGCAGCGGCGCAACGACACGCAGGAGATCCGGCTGCCCTCCGCGGGGTGCGCCTTCCGCAACCCGCCGGGGGTCGTGGGTGCTGGCTGGCTCATTGACCAGGCCGGCCTGAAGGGTGCGCGCATCGGCGACGCGCTGGTGTCGCACCGCCACGCCAACTTCATCGTCAACCTCGGCTACGCCAGCTCGGACCACGTGCTCGCCCTCATGGAGCTGATCCAGCGGCGCGTGCGCGCGGTCCACGGCGTGACGCTCGAGCCCGAGCTGCGCGTCATGGGGCAGCCATGGTCCCGCTGAGGGTCGCCGTCCTGATGGGCGGGCCCTCGGGCGAGCATGACGTGTCGCTGCGCAGCGGCCGGGGCATCGCCGAGGCGCTGGCGCGCCGGGGCATGCGGGTGAGCCCCGTGGTGGTGCCCCAGAGCCTGACGCCTGCGCAGGCGTGCGAGTTCGTGCGGGAGTCGCTCGCACCGCCGGTGCTCGATGCGGTCTTCATCGCGCTGCACGGCGCGTTCGGGGAGGACGGCACGGTCCAGCAGGTCTGCGAGGACCTGCGCGTGGCCTACACCGGCTCCGGGCCGGCCGCCAGCCGCCTGGGGATGGACAAGGTCGCGTCGAGGCAAGCGTTTGCGGCGGCAGGGCTGGCCATCCCGACGGGCTGGGTCGTCAATCCGGGCGCGGCCGCCGGAGCGTCGCCGGCGGACCTGACGTTTCCCATCGTCGTGAAGCCGGCGTCGCAAGGCTCGAGCCTGGGTATTTCGATCGTCCACGACGCGGCGCAGCTGGCGGCCGCGGTGGAAGTCGCGGGCCAGTACGACGCCCGCGTGCTGCTGGAGGCCTTCGTGCGCGGCCGCGAGCTGACGGTCGGCGTGCTGGGCGACGAGGCCCTGCCGGTCATCGAGATCCGCCCGCACCGCGGCTTCTTCGACTACGCCGCCAAGTACACCAGCGGGCTGACCGACTACCTAGCACCCGCCCCTCTGCCGACGCATGTCGCACGGATCGTGCAGGCCGCCGGACTGAGGGCGCATCAAGCACTTGGCTGCCGGCACCTCTCCCGCGCGGACTTCATCTTGAGCGACGAGGGACGGCCCATGCTGCTGGAGGTCAACACGGTGCCGGGCTTTACCCCCACCAGCCTCCTCCCTAAGGCCGCGGCGTGCGTGGGCATTTCATATGACGCGTTGTGCGAGCAGGTTGTGATCCTGGCGGCCCACGACGCGCCGCAGGCCGCCCGGACTGTCTCGCATGGCTAGGCGTTTCCGCCGGGCGGGCGGCGGGCAGAGCCGCCGCCGGATCGGGCTCATCCCGGGACTGGCGCGCGCGCTCGGCGCCTTGGCGCGCGCCGCCTGGCGCTCGCGGCAATTGGTGGCCGCCGGCCTGGTCCTCGCCTCAGCGCTGACCGGGATGTGGGCCTTCGCGGCGCGCACCGAGCTGTTCCGGGTCACCGAGGTGCAGGTGGTGCCGGCCGGCGCGGTGCAGGTCTCGGATACGCTCATCGGCCGCAACATCTGGGATGTGAACCTCCAGGCCCTGGCCGGGGAGCTCAAGGCCAAGCATCCGCGCCTGAAGGACGTGCGCGTCATCCGCCGGCTGCCCAACGTGCTGCGCATCGAGGCGGTGGAGCGCCTGCCGGTCGCGCAGCTGCAGCTGCGCCGCGCCTCGGCCTGGTATCCGGTGGACCGCGACGGCTTCATCATTGCGCAGCCAACCGAGCAGCCGCGCCAGCGCCTGACGCGGTTCCTCGGCGTGCACCAGGACTCGCCGGCGCCCAGCGCGGGCAAGCGGCATGCCGGAGAGCGCCTGGCGCTGGCGATGCGCGTGATGGCCGCGGTGCGCCGCGCGCGCGAGCTGCCGCCGGGGCGGGTGCAGGGCATTGACGTCAGCCAGCCCGAGCAGCTTCGCCTGGTGCTCGACGATGAGACCGAAGTGCGCTGCGGCGATGAAACGCGGCTCGCGGAACAGCTCGCGCGCCTGCGGGGCGTCCTGAACGCGCTGCAGCGCCGCCGGCAGCTGGCCATGCGCTACATTGACGTGCGCTTCGATCAGCCCGTGGTGGCCCCGCAGCCCTCCTGATGCCCGCCGCTCCCCTCGTGGCGCTTGACCTCGGCTCCACCAAGGTGGCGTGCGCCGTCGGCCGCCTGGGCGACGAGGGTGGGGAGCTGGAAGTGCTGGGCACCGGCATCGTCGCCTATTCGCGCCCGTCCGACGCCTGGCTCGGCGACCCGCTGACTGCGGCGGCGATGATCGAGCAGGCCCTGGAAGCGACCGGCGTGTCCGCCGAGTGGCACCGGGCCTGGGTCACCTTCCATCATCCGGCGCTGGCCACGGACCAGGTCCAGACCTCCATTGATCTGGCCGATGAGCCGATCGTCATCCGCGCGCACGACCTGGAGCGGCTCAAGGCCCGGGCGCTGGACTTAGCCCTTGGCGTGGACCGGGAGCCGCTCGTCATGGAGCGGCTCGCCTGCGCCGGCAACGGCTTCGAGGCGCTGCAGGACCCGCAGGGACTCTCCGCCACGCGCCTGGTCGGCACGTTCCACCTGGTGACGATGCCCATGGCGGTGCGGCGCGCCATCGTGCAGGCTGTGGAATCCGCCGGGCTGGAAATCGCGCAGCTGAGCTTGGGCCTTTCGGCGATGATGGCCTCGGTCGGCGCGCAGCGGGAGCGCCACCAGCGGGTGCTGTTCATCGAGCTGGGCGGCATGAGCAGCGACCTGGGCCTGTTCGTGGACGGCCGGCTGCACGCGCTGCGCACGCTGCGCTGGGGCGGGGTGGAGCTGGCGACCGCCGTGGCCAAAGCCTGCCAGCTGACGATGGAGCAGGCGGTCACAGTCAGCCTGGAAGGGTTGGCCAGCCGCCGCGCGCCGGTGCGCGAGCTGCTCGAGCACCGGCTAGGCGACGTGGCCCAGGCCGCGCAGGCGCTGCTCGCGCACGCGCCGCGCCCGGACCAAGCGCTCATCGGCGGCCGCATGGCCTTGCTGGACGGCGTGGTGGAATGGCTCGAGCAGGCCACACAGCTGCCCATCGCCCTGGCCCGTCATCCCCGCACCCAGCAGGTGAGCGACCTCGGCCGCCAGATGGCGCTCTGCCCCGCGCTCGGGCTGCTGGCGATGGCCGCCGAGCGCGAGGGTGCTTGGCGACGGCGCGCACCGCGGCCGGTCGGAAGGCTGCTTGAGCGCACCCGCGAACTGCTCACCGAGTATTTCTAGGCCCTCCCGTCGTTGACCGCGCTGGAAGGGCTGTGCTACAGTAGCCGCCAGCGCCGATGGACTCCCGCCTCGCCGACTCGCTTGCGCAGGTGCGCGCGCGCATCGCGGCGGCGGCTCGCCGCGCCGGCCGCGACCCTTGCGCGATCACCCTGGTCGCCGTCACGAAGGGCCTGCCCGCCGAGGCCATCCGGGAGGCGCTGGCTCTGGGCCTGACGGACGTCGGGGAGAACCGGGTTCAGGAGGCCCGTCAAAAGCAAATCGCTCTAGGCTCAAGGCTGAAGGCTGCAGGGTTTGGCCTAGAGCCTGGAGCCTCGAGCCTAGAGCCATCAGTACGGTGGCATCTGATTGGACACCTGCAGCGGAATAAAGCGCGAGAAGCCGTCGAACGATTCGCCATGATCCATTCCGTTGATTCGCCGTCGTTAATCGATGCGCTGGAGCGGGCCGCTGCGGGCAAGCGCCCAGAACCCCCAGCCCAGAGCCCGGAGCCTCGTACGATCTTTCTGCAAGTCAATGTATCGGGAGAGGACAGCAAATCCGGCTGCCGGCCGGATGAGCTGCGCACACTGGCCGCGCAGGTGCAGCGGTGCGCGCACCTGCGGCTCGGCGGGCTGATGACGATGGCCCCGTTCTCAGAGGATCCACAGGCGGCGCGGCCCTGGTTCGACCGCTTGCGGCGGCTGCGGGATGAGCTGGCCGTCGAGCTCGGGCGTCCGGTGGAGACGTTGCGGTTGTCCATGGGCATGTCGCAGGATTTTGAAGTCGCCATCGAAGAGGGGGCGGACCTGGTGCGCATCGGCACGGCGATTTTCGGGATGAGGGCTGCGGTCCATGGCTGACGTGCGGGCCGCGCTGCGCGGGCGGCGCATCGGCCTGATCGGGACCGGGACCATGGGACGCGCCCTGCTGCGCGGCTGGCTCGCCGGCGGGCTGCCTCGCCGGCAGGTGCTGGCGGCCGACCCGCAGGCGGCGGCGCGCCGCGTCGCACAGCAGCGCTTCGGCGTGGCGGTGACGTCCGACAACCGCCGCGTGGCCGCGGCCGCGGACGTGCTCGTGCTGGCGGTCAAGCCCCAGCAGATGGCCGAGGTGGTCGCGCAGATCGCGCCGCTGGCCACACCCCGCCGGCTCGTCATCTCCATTGCGGCCGGCATGCGGCTGGCCTGGTTCGAGGAGCGCCTGCTTGCGCCGGTCATCCGCGTCATGCCCAACCTGCCGGCGACCGTCGGCTACGGGTTTTCGGCGCTAGCACTTGGCCGCCGGGCGACCCGCCGGCACGCCGCCCTGGCGCAAGCGCTCTTCGGCGCCGTCGGCCAGGCCGTGGTGCTGCCGGAGCGGCATTTCGACGCCATCACCGCGGTGAGCGGCTCGGGACCGGCCTACCTCTTTTATCTGGTGCAGGCGTGGGAGGAGGCGGCCCGCGCGCTGGGCCTGCCGGCGGCCGTCGCCCGGCAGGCGGTGCGGCAGACCCTGCTGGGCAGCGTGGCGCTCTTGGAAACCCAGGGCCAGGCGCCGGCGCAGCTCATCGCCCGCGTGGCCTCGAAGCGCGGCACCACCGAGGCCGCGCTGCGAGTGCTCGACCGCCTGCGCGTGGGGGCGCGGTTGAGCCTGGCGGTGCGCGCGGCGGCGAACCGGTCCCGGGAACTCTCAGGAAGGAGCGGCTGATGTTCATCGTCGGCAACCTGTTCCAGGCCGTGGCGGAGATCCTCGACAAGCTGCTGTGGCTCTACTACTGGGTCATCATCGTCGCGGTCTTCATCAGCTGGGTGAGCGCCGATCCCTTCAACCCGGTCGTCAACGTGCTGCGCGCCATGACGCAGCCTCTCTTCGAGTGGGTCCGCCGCCGGCTGCCCTTCGCCGTCGTCGGCATGATAGACCTCTCGCCGCTGATCGTGCTCATGGCCATCTGGTTCCTCAGGAGGTTCCTGATCGCGTCGCTGCTGGACCTGGCATTCCGCCTGCGCTAAGCAGCACCCCCCCTCCGTCATGGAGTACAAAGACACCCTCAACCTGCCGCAAACACCCTTCCCGATGAAGGCGGACCTGCCGTCGCGCGAGCCGCAGTGGCTTTCGCGCTGGCAGCAGGAGGACCTCTACGGCCAGATCCGCAAGGCCAGGGCCGGGCGGCGGGAGACGTTCGTGCTGCACGACGGCCCGCCGTACGCCAACGGCGATATCCACATCGGCCACGCGCTCAACAAGCTCCTGAAAGACCTCATCGTGCGCTATAAGACGATGCGCGGCTTCGACGCGCCGTACGTGCCGGGCTGGGACTGCCACGGCATGCCCATCGAGCACCAGCTCCTCAAGGAGCTCAAGCTCACCAAGGCGCAGATCGGCCAGACCGAGTTTCGGGCCAAGGC
>JACQRG010000029.1 GCA_016206565.1 Candidatus Omnitrophota bacterium
ACGTGCTCTTCGGCGGCAGCCTCTTCGGCATCTTCGCCGGCATCACGTTCTGGTTCCCGAAGATGTTCGGGCGCCTGCTCAACGAGCCGCTGGGCAAGCTCCACTGGGCGCTGACCTTCGTCTTCTTTAACGCGGTGATGTTCCCGATGTTCAACCTCGGGATCGCCGGCATGCCGCGGCGCATCTACGACTACACCCAGTACGCGCACCTCGCGCACGTCGGGGGCCTGAACCGCATGATGAGCGTGGCAGCTTTCTGCCTGGGTGTGGCCCAGCTGCTCTTCGTGGCCAATTTCTTCTGGAGCCTCTGGCGCGGCAAGCCGGCCGGCGAGAATCCCTGGCAGGCCAACACGCTGGAGTGGGCCACCTCCTCGCCGCCGCCGCACGGCAATTTCGCCGTCACCCCCACGGTCTATCACGGCCCCTATGAATACAGCGTGCCCGGCCGCCGGGACGATTGGCTGCCTCAGCACGTGAAAGCGTAAGCAGAAAAATAGAACCGTCCCCTAGACGATGCATCCCTTCGCCGTCTTCACGGCCTGCGCCACGTTCTTCCTGCTCGTCGCCGGCGGGCTGGTGACCTCCACGGATTCCGGGCTGGCCGTGCCGGACTGGCCGCTCTCCTACGGCACGTGGTTTCCGCCGATGGTCGGCGGCATCGTCTATGAGCACGGCCACCGCGTGGTGGCGGCCGGTGTCGGGTTGCTCATCCTGGTCCAGGCGCTCTGGGCCCGTTGGGCCGAACCGCGCCGATGGGCGCGCCGCCTCGCGTACGCCGCGCTGGGCCTGGTCCTCGCGCAGGGCCTGCTCGGCGGACTGACCGTCCTGCTCTTGCTGCCGCCGCAAATCTCCATCGCTCACGCCTGCCTGGGGCAGGCGGTGTTCTGCGTGACGGTCGCCTTTGCGTCTGCGACCGGCCGGGCGGCAGCGCGCGAGCCGGTCTGGCGGCCCGGCCCGTCGCTCGGGCGCGCGGGACTGCTGGCCGCACTCCTCGCTGCGCTGCAGCTGCTCCTCGGGGCGATGACGCGGCACACAGGACTGGGATTGTGGTGGCATGCGGCCAACGCCGCCGCGCTGCTGCTGGCCGGCGCATGGCTGGCCGCTCGCCTCGCGGGCCAGGCCGGCCTTCCCGCGGGGCTGCGCGCGCAGGCGTGGCGCCTGCCGGGCCTGCTGCTCGCGCAGATCATGCTGGGCGTGGTGATGCTGGGACACCGCCAGGCGGTCGCACTTCGCACGGCCCACGTGGCCCTCGGCGCGCTCGTGCTGGCCCAAAGCGTCCTGCTGGCATGGGAGCTGCTGCGCCGCAACGCGTCAGCGCCGAATCGCCAACTCAGGATCGGGCGCGCGCTCGCGGATTACCTGGAGCTGACCAAACCCCGCCTGAGCGCCCTGGTGCTGGTGACCGCCGGCGTCGGGTTCTGGCTGGGGCTGCAGGATGCCGGGCGGCTCGCCGTCATCATCCCGGCCCTGCTGGGCACGGCGCTGACCGCCGGCGGGGCCAACGCCCTCAATCAATGGATGGAGCGCGAGGCGGACGCGCTGATGGAGCGCACGCGACAGCGCCCGCTGCCCAGCGGGCGGCTGAAGCCGGAATCGGCGCGACGCTTCGGCCTGGAGCTGGTCGTTGGGGGCGTCGCGCTGCTGGCCATCGCGGTCAACGCGCTGGCGGCCTCGCTGGCCGCGCTGGCCGCGCTGAGCTACCTGGCCGTCTACACGCCGCTGAAGCGCCTCAGCCCGCTGTGCACCCTCGCCGGTGCCATCCCCGGCGCGCTGCCGCCGATGATCGGCTGGGCCGCTGCGCGCGGGACCCTGGGTCCCCAGGCCTGGCTGCTCTTCGGGCTGCTCTTTCTCTGGCAGCTACCGCACTTTCTGGCGATCGCGGTCCTGTATCGCGAGGAGTATGCGCGGGCCGGCTTTCAGATGCTGCCGGTCACTGAGACCGCCGGCCTGGTGACCGCGCGCCATACCCTCCTGTGCGGCCTGTGGCTGGTGCCGATGAGCCTGCTGCCGGCGGCGGTGGGCTTGGCCGGCATGCGGTATGCGGCCGGCGCGCTGCTGCTCGGCACGGGCTTCCTCATCCTGGCGGCGGGCGCGGCCTGGAGCCGATCGCCGGCGGCCTGCCGCCGCCTGTTTCAGACCTCTATCCTCTACCTGCCGCTGCTGCTCGGCCTGCTGGCGTGGGATCGTCCGCCGCTATGACCCTGACCGCGCTCACGCTGGCCCGCCGCTCGTTGTGGCTCTGGAGCGCGTTCGCGCTCATCGCGCTGCTGCGGGATGGGGCCTGATGCTCGATACCCCGGCGCTCAACGCGTCCTTGAACGCGACCAGCGCGCTGCTGCTGGTGGGCGGCGTGACCGCGATCCGCGCCGGACGGCGCGCGCTGCATGCCACCTGCATGATCGGGGCGGCCGCGGTCTCGGTCGTGTTCCTGGTCTCCTACGTCCTCTATCATCTCCAGGTCGGATCGGTGCGGTTTCTCGGCACCGGCTGGATCCGGCCGGCGTACTTCTCGCTCTTGATCAGCCACACGATTCTCGCCGTGGTGGTCGCGCCGATGGCCGCGCGCACGCTCTGGCTCGCGCTGCGCGGCCGCTTCGACGGCCACCGCCGGATGGCGCGCCGCACGCTGCCAGTGTGGCTGTACGTCTGCGCGAGCGGCATCGTGGTGTATTGGCTGCTGTACCGTTCGGTGTGGAGCCGGGCCTCCTGATGCGGCGCGCTGCCCTCGCGCTGTGGGTGTGGCTGGCTTGCGCTCCGTCCGCCGGGGCGTGCCCGGGCTGCAAGGACGCGCTCTTTGACCCGTCGCAGGCGCAGCAGACGATCCGGCGCGCGCAGGGGTACGCGGTGAGCATCGGGGTGTTCTTGGGTGTGCCGCTGCTCTTAGTCGGCGGCGTGACGGCCGGGGTGATCCGCGCCGCGCGCCGGACCAGGCAGCGGCCTCGCGCCATCTAACGAAGGAGGCATGATGAGACGAGCACTGATGGCGGGCTGGCTGGCGTGGAGCCTGTGCCTGGCGGCACCGGCGGCCGAGGCTGCGCGCATCGGCGTGCACGATGCGGCGGAGTCGCCGCGCTACGGCCGCAAGGCGGTCGGGATGCTGGGCCGCGGCGCGCTGAACGTCGCCACCTGTTTCGTGGACGTGCTGACGAACACCATCAACGAGACCCGGCACGGCGCGCCCTTCATGGGCACGCTGGAGGGCCTGGCCAAGGGCACCGGCTGCGGCGTCCTGCGCTTAGGCTCCGGCGCGGTGGACCTGGTGACCTTCTGGGTGCCTGGGTACAACGGCGCGCCGGTCTCCGCGTCGTATGACAACTGCCTGGGGTTCGACAAGTAGCCAAATTGACACCGGCGGTCTTTGGGATTAGACTGCCCCTGAGGGTAGTCGCGACACATCTCAGATACGAAGGAGGCTTCATGCGACATGTTATAACAGGTTTGGCGGTGCTCCTGGTGCTGCTGGCGGCCCCGCGGCCGGCAGGCGCTGTGCGCACCCAGGTGCACGTGGCGGCGGAATCCCAGAAGTACAGCACCAAGGCCGGCGGGATGCTCGGCCGAGGGCTGCTCAACGCGGTGACCTGCTTCGTGGACCTGCTGGTCAACACGGTCAACGAGACCAAGGCCGGCCCGCCGCTGATCGGGACGCTGACCGGTGTGGCGAAGGGCACCGGCTGCGGCGTCCTGCGCTTAGGCTCCGGCGCGGTGGATGTCGTGACGTTCTGGGTGCCAGGGTTCAACGGCTTTCCGGTGTCCGATTCGTACGACAACTGCCTGGCCTCCCCCGGCGTCGCGGCGTATCAGGAGCCGGCGATGACGCGCACGCCCATGGAGCTGCCCAGCGATGTGCCGATGCCGGCGGCCGAGCCGGCGCCGGCCCCCGCCAAGCGCCAGTGGAAGAAGTAGCTTGGGCCAAACCTACCTTACCAAAGCCGGCTTCGAGAAGCTCCGCGCCGAGCATCGGGATCTCCTGCGCCAGAAGCGGCAGCTGACCGAGGAGGTCAGCACGGCGGCCGCGCACGGCGACCTGCGCGAGAACGCCGAATACCACGCCGCCCGCGAGCGGCTCCAGCATGTCTGCGCCCGGCTGGCCGAGCTGGACGCCAAGCTCCCCCACGTGCGCCTCATTGACGATCTGGACATCAAGTCCGGGGAGGCGCGGGTGGGCGCGACCGTGACGCTGGAGGACGCGCAGACGAAGGAGCGCTTCAGCTACACGCTGGTGGGCGCGGAGGAAGCCAGCCCCACCGACGGCACGCTCTCGCTCGACTCCCCGCTGGGCAAGAGCCTGTTGGGCAAGAAGGTGGGGGAGCAGGTCCTGCTGAAGCTGCCGAAAGCGACGGTGACGTACCGGGTCGTGAAAGTGGAGCGCGCATAGTGCATGGTGAGCGCAGTCGAACCATGAGCCGCGAGGCGCTGGCGAAGAAGAAGTGCGTGCCCTGCGAGGGGGGTGCGACGCCGCTGCCGGCTTCCGCGGCGCAGGCGCTGCTGCGCGACCTGCCGGGCTGGGAGCTGGTTGAGGGCAAGGCGATCCGCAAGACCGTCAAGTGCGCGGATTTCCTGGCGGCGGTGCGCCTCATCCAGCAGATCGCTCCGATCGCCGAGGCCGAGGACCATCACCCCGACCTGCACTTGACCGGCTACCGCCGCCTGACGATCGAGCTCTCCACCCACGCGATCGGCGGGCTCTCCGAGAACGACTTCATTCTGGCCGCGAAGCTCGAACCGCTCCTGGCCTAGAAGAACTTCAGCGCGGCGGCACCCGCCGCCGCCACCGCCAGCAGGCCCAGCGCGGTCAGCCGGCGGAATCCCCCCAGCCCCACGGCGAGTGCCACGCCCATCTTAAAGAGGGTGTTGGAGAGCACGCCGACCCCCAGCACCTGCGCCGCCGTTCCCAGCGGCACCTCGACACCGCCCAGCTTGATCATCGAGTAGGTCAGGGCATCAAGGTCGGTCAGTCCCACCAGGGCGGCGGAGGCCAGGGTCCCGGAGGCGCCGAAGCGCGCGCCCATCCATTCCATCACGTAGAGCGCGATCTGGAAGGCCAGCACCATCTGCACGGCTGTCGCCAGCCGCAAGGGGTTGCTCGGCAGCTCGGAGGCCTGCACGGTCTTGCGCAGCTCCGAACGCCCCAGCAGCAGGGCCAGCGCGGCCGCGCCGGCCAGCACCGGCGGCAGCAGGTAGGGCAGCGCGGCCAGGCCGACCGTGTGATTGAGCGAGAACGTCAGCGCGAGGACGCGCAGCGGCAGGACCGCGCAGGCCGCGATGACCCCCAGGGCCAGGGCGCGCCCCAGCGCGGCCTGCCGGCGGCTCTCCCGGGAGAAATTGAGCGTCACCGCCGTGGAGGAGATCAGCCCGCCCAGCAGGCCGGCCAGCCCGTAGCCGCGATGCAGCCCGATCAGGCGCAGGAGGATGAAGCTGGCAAAACTCACCCCGGAGAAAAACAGCACCAGCGCCCAGAGCTCGCGGGGCCGCAGGCCGGGCCCTGGCCCGAAGGGGCCCAGCGGCAGCAGCGGAAAGATCACCAGGGCCAGCACGGCGAACCGCGCCGCCGCGGTCAGCTCGACGGACTCGATGCGCCCCACGAAGGTGTGAAACCGGCTCTTCTCCACCAGGACGAGGACCGTCAGCGCGAAGAGCGCGCTGGCCAGGGTCAGCCGGCCCAGGCCGGCAAGCACGCCGGCCGCCAGCACGATGAGCGCGGCCACCTCGGTGGTGCCCCCCACGTCGGTGCCGCGCGACGTGACGGCATACGCGGCTACGACCAATCCGGCGGCGGCGATCACGAGGCTTAAGCCCGCCACCGCCATGCCGCTGCGGGTTAGCTCGGCCGCCAGGCTGCCCAGCACGCCGAGCAGGAGAAACGTGCGCGTGCCGGCGAAGTGCGGGGCGTGCCGGCCGCGCTTGACCGACCATTCCCGCTCGATGCCCACCGCCAGCCCGCCCAGGGCGGCCACGCCCAGCCGGACGACGATCTCGGATGATTCGGCGCCCATCATGCGCGGCGATTCTCCTTAAGGCGGCGGCGAGAGCCGCAAGACCAAGCACTTCGCCGCGCCCCCGGCCTTCAAGAACTCCGACAGGTCCACAGGATACACCGTGAAGCCGCGGCGCGCCAGGCGCCGGCGCAGCCCCGGGGAGAGGCCGGCGTGCGCCACGACCGCCCGGCCGAGGACGATCGCGTTGCAGGCGAACTGCAGCGCGTCGGCTTGCGAGACCGCGATCGGGTTCGGGACCACGTGCTCGATCACCCGCCGCCCGTAGCGGTCGAACGCGCGCGGATACCACAGCGCCGAGCGTTCATCCAGCGGGCAGAAGCACGTGTCGAGATGATAGAACCGCCGGTCGGCCAGCTCGACCGGCAGCACGCGCGCGCCCAGGTGGGAGGCCAGCAGTTCATGGACCGGCTCGTCGGAGCGGAACCGGAACCCGAAGACCAGCGTGCGGCCGAACCACAGCGCGTCGCCCTCGCCCTCGAAGTCGTAGCGCGCCGGCAGCCGCACGATGCGGTAGCCGGCCTTGCGGAAGTAGCGCTCCACGAGCGGCTGCTCGCGCTGGCGCTGCGGGTAGCGGAAGTTGCTGCGGATGAGCGTGCGGCCGGCGACGAGGCCGGCGTTGGCCGTGAAGACCAAATCCGGCACGCCGGGGCTAGGCGGCAGCAGCCGGATACGCAGGCGCAGCGCGCGCGCCAGCACGTCGTGGAGCCGCTGCCACTGCGCGCGCGCGCGGGCCGGGTGGGCCTGGCGCGCGAGGCTCATCCAGGGGTTGATCTCGTAGGAGATCGCATAGTGGGTGGGACGGCACATAAGAACGGAAGCTGGAAGCTGGAGGCTGGAAGCTGGAGGCTGGAAGCTGGAGGCTGGAGAGGCCATCCGGCGCTAGACGCGCAGGGCGCGGCAGAGCTCTCGCAGGAACGCTTCGGCGTCCGAGACGATGCCGATGCCCTGGAACGTGCCGCGGTCGGCGAGCTTGGTGACGACGGCGGGATTGATGTCCACGCACACCGTGCGCACGGTCGCCGGCAGCAGGTTGCCGGTGGCGATGGCATGCAGGGTGGAGCCGACCATCAGGGCCAGCGCGACGCCGTGCAGGCGGCGGCGCATGAGGGTTTGCGCCTCCAGCGTGTCCGTCACGACGTCCGGCAGCGGGCCGTCGTCGCGCACCGAGCCGCCCAGGACGAACGGCACGCGGCGCACCACGCAGGCGTGCATGATGCCCCGGCGCAGCACGCGCCGCCGCACCGCCTGGCGGATCCCGCCGCAGGCGCGGATGGCGTTGATGGCCCGCATGTGGTGGTCATGCCCGTCCTGCGCCGCGACGCCGTGGTCGAGCCGCACCCCGAGGGAGGTGCCGAACAGCGCCGATTCGATGTCGTGCGTGGCCAGCCCGTTGCCCGCGAACAGGACGTTGACGAACCCGGCGCGGATGAGCCGCTCCAGGTACGGCCCGCCCGCCGTGTGGATGACCGCGGGCCCGGCCACGACGAGGATCTTCCGGCGGGCGCGCCGGACGGCGCGCATCTCCTCGGCGAGGCGGTAGATGAGCTGCAGCTTGGGCTTCTCGGAGGACACTGCGCTGCCCATGAACTGGAACACCTGGGGGCTGCGGCCCCGCTCCAGCGGGCTGACCCGCACGCCGTCGGCGCCGCAGACGACGCGGTCGCCTTTGCGCACGTCGGCGAAGGGGGTGCAGCGCGCCCGCCCCGAGGCCGCCACGACGATGCCGCAGTCCATTTCGATGCGCTCGACCGTCCGCCAGCGGCCCCGCACGCGCACGTCGGTCGGCAGGTTGGTGGTGGAGTAGAAGTCCGCCGGGAACACCCCGTCCCTGGGAGCGCGCCGCAGGCGCGCGTCCTGCGCCGCCTCCCGCACCGCGCCCAGCCGGGAGAGCCGCTGCAGTATCTGCTCGAGGTGCCGCGCGGAGGCGGCGCTGACGCGCAGCCGCGCCTGGGAGGGGTCGGTCTTGCGCGTGCCGATGGCGATGTGCAGGATCTCGAAGGTGCCGTTGAGATCCATGATTTCGTCGAGGATCTTCGGCAGGATGAGCGAATCAATGATGTGGCCGCTGACGCGGATGACCTCGGACGTCATGGTGGAGGTAGTATAACACCAGCGATGCTATACTGAAATCCCATGACCCCTTCGCGTCAGGGCGCGCGGTCGTTGGATCTGCGGGCCGTGGAAGCCCGCACGCAGGCCATCGGCCACGAGCTCTTCGCGGCCGCGAAGCGCCGGCACGCGCAGCTCTCCGTCCTAAACCGCTGGACCCGCCAAGTGCTCTCCTGGTCGCTGCAGGATCCGGCGGCCAAGGTGGCCCTGCTGCGGTTCATTGACGTCCTGCCCGGCTTGCCGGATGACCGCGCCATCGCGCGGCACCTGCACGACTATTTTCCGACCGCGGACCTGCGCCTGCCGGCCGCCCTGCGGCTGGGCTCCTCCCTGGCGGCCTCCCGGCTGCTCACCCCGCGCGCCGTGGCGGGCGTAGTGCGCGAATCCGTGGAGCGCGTGGCCTCGCAGTTCATCGCACCTCCCCATGACGCCGCGATCGGCCGCCTCATCCGCCGGTTGGCCTCTCAGGGCCTGACCTGCAGCCTGGACGTGCTCGGCGAACAGGTGCTCACCGAGGCCGAAGCCGACGACTACCTGCAGCGCTACCAGCGCTTGCTCGCGCTGCTGGCCTCAAGCTATGACGGGTTGGACGGGCCGCTGCAGCCGCCGAGCTGCGGGCCGGCCATCAATCTCTCGATCAAGCCCTCCGCGCTGACCCCGCGCTTCGATCCGATCTGCCCGCAGCGCAGCCTGGAGCAGGCCTGCCGCCGCCTGGAGCCGCTGTTGCAGCACGCCGGCCAGGTCGGCGCGCTGGTGAACCTAGACATGGAGCAGTGCGAGCTGCGGGACCTCACCCTCGCGCTCGCCCGGCACCTGCTCGTGCACAGCACGGCCGCCGCCCGGGCGCGCTTGGGTCTCGTCGTGCAGGCGTACCTGCGGGACGCGGAGCCCAGCGTGGACGCGCTGCTGCAGTGGCTCGCCGGGCACGAGCGCGCGCTGACCGTGCGGCTGGTCAAGGGCGCGTATTGGGACTTCGAGGTCGCCCAGGCGGCTCGGCGCCACTGGCCGTCGCCGGTCTATGAGGACAAGGCGGACAGCGACCTGGCCTTCGAGCGGCTGACGCGCCGGCTGCTGGCCGCCGACGGGCTGGTGACCACCGCGATCGCCTCGCATAACGTCCGCTCGGTCGCCCACGCGATGGCGGCGGCCGAGGAGCTCGGCCTGGCCAAGGACCGGCTGGAGTTCCAGCTGCTCTATGGCATGGGCGAGGCGCTGCAGGACGCCATCCGCGCCCGGGGCTACCCGGTGCGGGTCTACACGCCGGTCGGCGAGCTCATCCCCGGCATGGCCTACCTGGTGCGCCGCCTGCTGGAGAACACCGCCAACGAATCGTTCCTGCGCCAGGACCTGCTGCAGGAGCGCAGCGTGGATGAGCTGCTGGCACCCCCGCTGCCTTCGGGTCCGCCCGCCGCGCGCGTCCCGTCCTCCGGGCTCTCCGAGGCGCTGGTCAGCGTCGGGGAGCCGCCCGCCGACTTCTCGCGCGAGGCGCAGCGGGAGGCGTTCGCCCACGCGCTGCAGGCGGTGCAGCGCCGGCTGGGCCGCCGCCATCCGCTCTGGATCGGGGACGGGCAGGCCTCCGGGGCCAGCGCCTTGGAGGCCCGCAACCCCGCCAACCCGCAGCAGGTGCTCGGCCTGGTGGATCAGGGCGGAGCCGAGGAGCTGGAGCGCGCCGTGCGCAGCGCCCAGGCGGCGCAGGCCTCGTGGGCGCGCACCAGCGCGCAGGAGCGAGCCGGGTGGCTGCGCCGCGCCGCGGCGCTGCTGCGCGAGCAGCGCGCCGAGCTGGCCGCCTGGGAAATCCTGGAAGTGGGCAAGACCTGGCGCGAGGCCGACATGGACGTCGTGGAGGCCGTCGAGTACCTGGAGTACTACAGCGCGGCGATGGAGCGGCTCGCGCCTGGCCGGCCGCTGCCGCAGTTTCCCGGGGAGCGCAACCTGTACCGCTACCAGCCGCGCGGCGTGGCGGCGGTCATCGCGCCCTGGAACTTCCCGCTGGCGATCCTCACCGGCATGGCCTCGGCCGCGCAGGCCGCCGGCAACACCGTCGTCCAGAAGCCCGCCGAGCGCTCATCGCTCGCCGCCTGGCACCTGATGCGGCTGCTGCGGGAAGCCGGCCTGCCGCCGGGCGTGGTGCAGTGCGTGCCCGGCCCGGGGGAAGAGATCGGGGCGGCGCTCGTGGCGCATCCGGCCGTCGCCCAGATCCTCTTCACCGGCTCGCGCGCCGTGGGGCTCTCCATTATCGCCGCCGCGTCGCGCGTGCGCCCCGGCCAGCGCTGGGTCAAGCGCGTCGTCGCCGAGATGGGCGGCAAGAACGCGCTCATCATTGACGAGGACGCGGACCTGGACGCGGCCATCCGCGGCGCGCTGCACTCCGCCTTCGGGTACGGGGGGCAGAAGTGCTCCGCGGCCTCGCGGCTGATCGTGCACGAGCGCGTGTATGACCGGGTCCTGGCGCGGCTGGCCGCGGCGGCCGACCGGCTCGTCGTCGGCGATCCAAGCGACCCGGCGACCGAAATCGGACCGCTCATCGAGGCGTCGGCGCAGCGGCGCCTGCGCGAGGCGCTGGCGCACGCGCGCGAGGCCGGCTCGGTGGCGTACGCCTATCCCGACGCGCGCCTGCCCCGCGACGGCTATTTCGTCGGGCCGGCGCTGGCGGCCGATCTGCCGCCGAGCGATGCGGTGGCGCGGGAAGAGCTCTTCGGGCCGCTGCTGTGCGTCTTCCGCGCGGAAGACTTCGCGCAGGCGCTGGAGCTGGCCAATGACTCCGACTACGCGCTGACCGGCGGGGTCTACTCGCGCTCGCCCGCGCACCTGCGCCTGGCCATCGAGGCGTTCGACGTCGGCAACCTCTACCTCAACCGCCCCATCACCGGCGCGCTCGTGGGACGCCAGCCCTTCGGCGGCCACCGGCTCTCCGGGCTGGGTACTAAGGCCGGCGGGCCGGACTACCTGCTGCAGCTGCTCACCCCGAAGACGATCTGCACGGACACCACCACCCACGGCGCGCCACTCGACGAGTCCGGCGGCGGGTGACGCGGCGGCAGGACCCGCCGCCGACACTAGTTTTCCAAGGCTTCGATCTGGCGCTGCAGGTTCTGCCAGCTCACCGACCCGGGCGGATACGACTGCTGGATGCGGCGCAGCTGCGCAATCCGCTCCTGAGCACCGGACCCGGCTGACGCGCCGGTCTCCCGCAGGTACTGTTCAAGGTAGGCCCGGCGCTGCGCCGAGTAGGGATGCGTGCGCAGGAACGGCCACGGCGTCTCGAAGCGGGCGAAGTCTTCCAAGAGGGTCAGTGCGGCCCGCGGGTCATAGCCGGCGCGCAGCAGGTAGCGTAGGCCGAGCTGATCCGCCTCCAGCTCCTGGTCCTGGCTGTAGCCGCTGTTGGCGACGTCGCGCAGCAGCGCCGCGGCGTTGAGCGCCAGCTGCCCCACGCCCTGCGCGGTCGCCCCGGCGCTGCGGGTGGCCGCGGAGATGCCGGCGTTGACCAGCGAGAGCAGCACCTGCTGCTGCTGGAGCGTCTGATACCGTTTGACCAGGTGCTGCGCGGTCGTGTGGGCCAGCTCATGCGCCAGCACCGAAGCCAGCTCATCCGGCCCCCGGCTGCGCCCGGCCAGATACGCGAGCATGCCGGTGGACACGTAGACCCGGCCGTCGGCCAGCGACGCGGCGTTGGGATCCTTGCCCTGATAGAGGTAGGCCTGATAGGGCAGCCCGGGCCGCTCGGTTACCCTGGCCAGCCGCTCCAGGACGGCCTGCGGCTCGAAGCCCCACAGGATTTCGCCCTCGCGCAGAGGCCGCGCGCCCTGCCGCGCGAAGTCGGCGGCCTGCTGCGCGCTGATGGCCCGCTCGATCTGCAGGACGTCCGGCGTCTCCACCGGCTGCGGGGCGGGCCGCAGCGCGTACTGCGGCGTGGCGCAACCCATCGCCGCCGCAACACACAGCATAACGTAGCGGCGGCGTGCTGAGGGCTGTGGGCTCAAGGCTCTGGGCAAGACCGTGGAGTGTTTTGTCCCCAGCCCCCAGCCCTCAACCCTTAGCCAAGGTAGCTTATCCGAGTCGCAATTGCGCTTCCGCATCCACGACGTCCCGGTTGATGCGCACCATCGCTTTCTCGGCGGTCGCCCGCAGGGCCTCGCTCGCGCCGGGCGCTTCCATGAGCTGGCGCAGCAGCTGCACGGTCATCCGGAAGTAGCGCACCAGCTCCCCCTCGTCCGCATCCACCAGCCGCGTCAGGCGCGAGAAGGGCGTTTTGTGCAGCCACGCCTCCAGCGCGCGGGAGAGGATGAACGACGGGGATTTCGTGATCGGGCGCACGCGGAACGTCCGCTCCGCGTGGTGGATGGCCAGCAGCGGCCGGTGGCACAGCTCGGTCAAATGGCGGCCCAGCCGGTGCGCCTTGCCCGGCTCCCGACGGGGGCGCGGCTCATAGGCGATGCCCAGCAGCAGCAGGGCCAGGCCGATGGGGTCTAAGTGCTCCAGGCGGCCCGCCTCGTGCAGCTCGCCGAGCAGCAGCTCGTAGCCGTAGAGCCACGAGCTGAACTGGCCCTTGTGCGTCAAACCCTTCGGGGTCAGATAGCCCAGGGATTCCAGGAGTGCCAGCTTGCGCTCCATCAGCTCCAGCCCGGCCTGGCGGCGCGGGCCGCTGGTCTGGCACGCGTAGAACGTCTTTGGGAAGAACGCCAGCAGCTCCCGGCCGTGCTCCCGGTAGAGATTGAGCAGCGTCGCATAGGTCGTGTTGAAGCGGCTGGTCACCGGCTCGGGCTCGCCCTGCAGGACCTGCTGGACCTCGGCCGGCGTCACGTGCGCCGGATTGATCCGCAGATACACGTAGCCGGCCTCGTCCATGCCGCGCCGCCCCGCCCGCCCGGCCATCTGCAGGAACTCCCGCCGGCGCAGCAGCTGGATGCCGTAGTCCGCGCGCTTCTTCAGGGCGTCGAGCACGACGCTGCGCGCCGGCATGTTGATCCCCAAGGCGAACGTTTCGGTGG
Source organism: Candidatus Omnitrophota bacterium (assembly GCA_016206565.1). Lineage (GTDB taxonomy): Bacteria > Omnitrophota > Gorgyraeia > Aquiviventales > Aquiviventaceae > JACQRG01. Next base: position 13,094 of record JACQRG010000029.1, read on the forward strand.
TGACGATGAGCTTGACCCGCCGGCTGACGAAGCAGCGCTCGATGACCTCCTTCATCGTCGGCAGCATGCCGGCGTGGTGGTACGCGATGCCCTTCTCGATGAGCTGCCGCAGGGCCTGCGCCGAGGGCTCCTGCGAGACCTCGAAGCGGCGGCACAGGTCGTCGTACATCTCGCGCAGCTCGCGCGCCTCGGCCTCGGTGGCCAGCGGCCGGCCGGCGGCCTCCCATGCCAGGTCCTCGGCGCGCCGGCGCCCGAAGGCGAAAAAGATGCAGGGCAGCCGCCCGGCCTCCTGCAGGTGGCGCAGCAGCGTCGAGAGCCGGTTGGACGGCCCGAACGCCTGGCGCCGGTCGTGGTAGCTGCGATGGCCCCGCAGCCGGGGCTGGTGGCGCTGCGCGAGCTCCTTGAGCTGGCCGGCGTCGTCGAGCAGCTGGTCCTGGCACTGGAACAGCACGTGCAGGGGCACGGGCCGGCGCGCCTCCTCGATGACCTCGACCGGCCGGCCGTGGATGCTGCGGATCCAGCCGGCGAGCTCGTTGACGTTCGGAATCGTGGCGCTGAGTGCCAGGATATTGATGTGCGCCGGGGTGAAGAGCAGCGCCTCCTCCCAGACCGTGCCGCGCTCCGGGTCGTCGAGGTAGTGGATCTCATCGAAGATGATCCACGCGTACGCCGCGAGGCGCGAGGGGTTCTCCAGCAGGGTGTTGCGGTAGATCTCCGTCGTCATGATGAGCAGGGGTGCCGTGGGATTGATGGTGACGTCGCCGGTGAGGATGCCCACCTGCTCGGGATGCCGGACGGAGAAGTCGCGGAATTTCTGGTTGCTCAGCGCCTTGATGGGCGCGGTGTAGATGACGCGCGCGCCCTCGCGCAGCGTCCGCTCGATGACGTAGTCGGCCAGCACGGTCTTGCCCGCGCCGGTGGGTGCTGCCACGAAGACCGAGGCGCCCCCCTCGATGGCGTCAATGGCCCGCTGCTGGAAGGCGTCGTAGGGAAACGGATGGATGGCCTCGCTGCTCATGGGGATGGATGTTTCCTGTATAATACCACCCATGGATGCGTTCTGGCTGTGCTTCATCTCGCTGTTCGTCGCCGTGGACGCCATCGGCACGGTGCCGATCTACCTGGGCCTGACCCAGAGCTTGCGCGCGGCCGAGCGGCGGCGCATCATCTGGCAGTCCATGGCCACCGCCATGCTGGTGGCGCTGATCTTCCTGTTCGTGGGGCAGGAGATTCTGCGCGTCCTCGGCATCACCGTCGCCGACTTCATGGTGGCCGGGGGGCTGCTCCTCTTCGGGCTGTCGCTGCGCGATCTGTTGGTGACCGAGAAGCGGCAGCGCCTCGCGGCCACCGACAGCGTCGGCGCGGTGCCGATCGGCGTGCCGCTGATCGTCGGCCCCGGCGTGTTGACGACGATTCTCCTGCTCGCCGCTCACCATGGCCGGATCCCGACGCTGCTGGCGACCGTCGCCAACATCTTGCTGGCCGGGGCGATGTTCTGGTGGTCCGGCGCCATCCGGCGCCTGTTGGGCGCGGCCGGCATGCGCACCCTTTCAAAAATCGCCGGCATCGTCCTGGCCTCGATCGCGGTCATGATGGTGCGCAAGGGCATTCTGGCGTTTCTCGGTTCCTAGAGCCTGCCGGCATGCAGCTGCTCCTGAGCGGCTCGTCAGGATTCCTCGGCTCCGCCTTGTTGCCGCGCTTGCGCGGCGCAGGGCACCGCGTGACACGGCTCGTGCGCAGGGTCCCGCTGGCGGGCGAAGACGCGACGTGGTGGGAGCCGCAGCTGGGCCGCCTCGAGCCGTCGTTGTTCGAAGGATTCGACGCCGTGGTGCACTTAGCCGGCGAGCCCCTGGTCGGCCGGCGCTGGACGCCGGCGCAGAAGGCGCGCATCCGCGAAAGCCGCGTGCAGGGCACCCGCCTGCTGGCACGGACCCTCGCGCAGGCGAGCCGGCCGCCGCGGGTGCTCGTCTGCGCCTCGGCGATCGGCTACTACGGCCATCGGGGGGAGGACGTCCTGCGAGAGGACAGCGCGCCGGGCCGCGGGTTTCTCGCGCAACTGTGTCAAGAGTGGGAAGCCGCGACG